>NZ_JBDWLR010000088.1:0-191082 GCF_039973035.1 Sedimentitalea sp. | reverse complement strand
ACTTGAAAAACATCCTTGGCCAAATCCAGGCCTACGGTCTTAACTGTCATTGGGTGGCTCCTTTCCTAGCAGTCGTTAATAACTGCACTTTGGCACATTCGATGACGGTGGAGCAGGAGCCACCCACATCATCCGGTATGGGCCGTCCCTCAAGATGGCCCGGATTGCTAGATTGCAATAGCTTCTACGATGGCCAGTGCATCTTCCAAGTCCACGCCAGATACCGTGCCGTGCTGCCCATCTTGGTGTGACCAAGCAGAATATTAACAGCGCGAAGGCTACCTGTCTTCTTGTGTATCTGCGTGACTCTGGTCCGCCGCATCGAGTGGGTTCCGTACGGGATGCACGAACTGTCGCGAAACGCAGTTGGCGATCTTTGCAAAGTTTGGTTCATTTGCCGTCTGTAGACCTTCGCGCCGGCTGCGACGAGCGGCAAGACCGAGTACATCTACGACATCTATCAACGGACCCTTTGGCACTGCCCTTCTCACTTCGATGAATTGCTACCGAGCGGGATCGAGAGCGTGGCGAATACCGCGGCGCCCTCTACGCGGTTTTTGCCGGCGAATTCCCAGTAGCCGCGCAGGTTGGCGTAGGCCGCTTGGCCGTTCACTGTGAACGAATAGCCCAACTCTGGACCGATGGCGGCGACGCTGGACTTCAGCCCGTTCTGGGCCGGAATAGGACTGGTGTCGCCGGTCAGTTGACCATAGGCATACCCTACAAGACCAACCTGCCAGTGTTCGTTCAAGAACTGCGATACAGCCCAATCCAGATGGGTATCGATCCCGTTCTGATAGCCGGTGTCCTTGTTCTCGAAATTATAGGTGACGCCGAGAACGGCGGAAAATTCCAACCCACTCGCCTGATTGAAATAGGTATAACCGCCGCCCACATCGATGGCGCCGTGCCCGATGCCGATATTCGCGAGACTGTTCGGGTCATAGTCACCGGTCGGGATATCGCCGGTGACATAGGTCATCCAATTGTTGTTGCCCTTGTTCCAGGCGAGACTGGCGATTGGGTAAAGATCGGTAAACCCCGTCACAGAGTCACCGCGGTTCAGTTCAGGTGTGATGCCTGAAATCGCGAGGTCTGCATCCGCGCTGTTGTTGCCCCAGCCAAATCCCAAACCCAAAGCCAATTGCCCGCCCCAGAGCTTTGTCTCGGGTGCGTAAGTCGGTTGCACCATTATCAGGGAAACGGTCGTATCGAGCCCGGCCGTCGCCACGTTACCGCGAGCAAGCTGTTTGGAGCGGGAGACGTTCGCACTGTAGCGGTAACCCTGCACAGGCATCGACCAGCCAGGGGTCGTGGGGACTGCGGCAAAGCTGGCATACTGACCCGAGAACCAGAATGGAACGCCCCCCTCGTCGGCGTTGGCTTTCTGCGCGGCGCTAACGATGAGCGCTGTTGCAAACGTAGAGAAAAGGATCGCTGGACGGTGGTTCATTCTGGTCCTGAGCATACTGTCATCCTCGTTTTTTCTGCCGCATCTCAGGCAGGTCTGTATGTTGTTTGTGTTTTTGAATTTGTGGGCTTGGACGCAACGCTTGAGCCAAGTGCAAAACTTGGACACTCCGCCGCGTCAGAGAGTCGATCGCCAACCGTCTTTCCTCAGCCACCCATGAACGCCTTGTATCCGGTCATGACGTATTGGATACCCATGGCGATCACGATCAGACCCATATAGCGGCTGACCATGTCATGGGCCATGCTGGGTGGTTTTTGGTCCCCGGCCTTTGATCCACGCGCGACAATCAACAAGAACAGCCATGTGGCTGTCAGCACGACACCAATCCCGACCAATGCGGTCAAAGGGACGCCGTCGCGCGAATGTGCCGCGGCGGTGGTGATTACGCCGGTGATTGTTCCGGGGCTGGCGGCGAACAGGACCATCGGCGCGAGCATCGCGCCCCACTGTGATGGGCCAGCAGCCTCGCTTGAGAGCGCCGATGGGGTGGGCGATCCGGAACCAGCCAGCATTGTAAAGCCGATAAAGGACAGGACAATTCCGCCAGCGACCGAAAACACGTCCAGCGGGATGCCGAAAACCTTGAGTATGCTGGCACCAGCAAACGCGGCGATGACGAGAATGACGGCGATGGTCAGAATTGCCCGCGTTGCGTCCGCCATGCGCTGCGGCGTGGTACGGTCCTTTGTCAGACTGGTGAACATCATCGCACAGACCATCGGGTTCACGAGCGAGAACAACGTGGCAATGGCTTGCAGATGGTTTTCCATCAAGTTTTCCTTGGCGGTAGTTCGGGTCCTGCCTAGAGCTTGGATAGGCGACTGCCCCGACACTTCATGCGGATGGTTATAGGTAGACCCGCCCTGCAATCACAGGGCGGGCGTTGGGTTTGTTTATTGAGTATAGCCCTTAAAGTCCTTCGCTCCCGCCGGAATATTCGGGAATTTTTTGACGCTCTCTTCAAAGGCTCCAATGGTGTGCAGCATTGGGTCAAAGAGCCATGCCATCGTCAGCGTTGTTGTCCACAAGTTGAAATCTTCGTGCGGATCACTGGACAGATCAAAGAACAACGGCAGTTGCGGCTCTATATAGGCCTGATCGATGGCTTCGTACGCCGGACCTGCGGTCATCCGTTTGATCATCTTGTAGTTCCGCCATTTGACCGACATCAGCTCGCCATCTGTCCCGAAGAACATGTAGTCTTCGCGACCGGTGGTTTTGCTTTTACCCAGCATGAAGTCCGAGGCGTCTTTGCCGTCGATGGGGCGGTCTGTAGGGACCAGGTCGGGTGACCCCACCAGCGCGGCGAGCGTGGGGAACCAGTCCACAGCAGCAAACATTTCGTCTGTGACCTGACCCTTGGCGAATTTACCCGGCCAGCGCACCATGGCGGGAACGCGCATGCTGCCCTCGAATGGGGTGTAAAAGAAATCGCCCCGGAACGGGCCGTTCGATCCGCCATTTGCACCCGCACCACCAGAGAGACCGCCGGTGGCGTTGTCACTGCTGAAAACGACGATGGTGTTGTCTGCGACGCCTGCTTCCTCGATGCCATCCAGCACCTGCCCGACCCGACAATCCATCTCGGCGATACAATCCGAGTACATCCCGCCACGCTCTGGCGACGTGCCAACGAAGGCTGGGTTACACTGGATCGGCGGATGCATCTCTGAATAACCGAGATAAACGAAGAACGGCTTCTTGGCCGCTGCCTGTTCCTTGATAAAGTTGACAGTCTTCGGGATGAGGTAATCCGCGTCGATGACCGGGCGCACTTTCATGTCCAGATCCATGGCGGGTTTGGACGGCTCACCCTTCTTGCCTTCCAGCACGTGCGGCGGGACGTTCAAGAGTTCGGTCTTTTTCTCTTCTGCAAGAATTTCCTTCGCAAGAAGGTTGTACATGGGGTAGCTTGTAAAGCCGGACTGGTCCCAACTGTTCGGGATGCCCCACCATTCGTCAAAGCCCTGATCGTTGGGCAGGCGGCCCTGTTCATTGCCCAGATGCCATTTGCCGTAAAGCGCGGTGGCGTAACCTGCGTCAGACAGCAACTCGGCGATGGTGTACTCCCACGGCACCATTCCGTCCTTGCCACCCGGAGGCGGCAGGACCGAATAAGTACCGGATCGCACGGGGTGGCGCCCTGTCATGATCGCGGACCGCGACGGGGTACACTGGACCTCGACGTTGTAATTCGTAAAGCGGATGCCGTCGCTCGCCAGTTCGTCGATACGCGGCGTCGCCGTTGTGCCGCCGTAAACGCTGAAATCGCCATAGCCGACATTGTCGACAAGGATGAACACGACGTTGGGCTTCTCGTCCTGCGCCGACGCCGGTAGGGCCACGCCCATTGCCGCGCCAATCAGGGCGCAGCCCAACGTGTTGTGTATCGCGCTTCGTTTCATGTGTATTCCTTGGTTAGATTAGGTTCGGGTCGTTACGTGTCATCCGAGTTGCAGCCAACCGGACCATTTGCTTCACCGGCACCTCGTTGTGCTGGGCGCCGGTGAAATTGCGCAGTCAGTCCTTCGTGATCATGGCCTTCTGCAGCTTGGCCTTGTCTGCCTCGGTCATGACCGGGTGGTCGATCTGCATCGTGACCTTGTCCAGCGTGCCAGTGAAGGCGAAGGGCGGTTTGTAGTCGGCATCATCCACGCCGGTGCCGGTATCCGCGCCCACGTCGAGGTTCTCGTCCCATTGCAGGATCAGCGGGACGGATCTCTCCATCTTCTGCGTGGCGACAACCTTGCCATCGACCGAGAGCGTGCCGGTGCCACCTTGTCCGATCCCGCTCATGTTGTTGTAGGCGAGCGTGCCCATCCCGAGTCCGTCATATTGGAAGTCGAACTCGATCGTGTGCTTGCCTGCTGTCAGGGCCTCGCTGCCCTCCCATCTGACACGCTTGAGATCGAGAAGGTTCCAGGTGAACACCGGCTTACCCTTGAGCAGGTAAAAGCCGTAGCCACCAAAGCGCCCGCCCTGGGTGATCATCATGCCATCACCGCCACCTTCCGGCACCTCGATATCCGCTGTGATTGTGTAGGACGTGTTGAGCACACTGGGCGCAACGCCGTTCGGGGTGCCGGTAAAGGTGCCTTCCCAGGTGAACTCGTCTCGACCAGCCACGAGGCTGGGACGCGGGATGACGAGACGCGTAGCGACCGTCGAATCAAGTGGCAGGACCTGATATTTCTCGGCCTCCTGCCAGAAGATCGCTTCCATTTCCTTCAGCTTTTCCGGATTTTCCGCAGCAACGTCATGCGCCTGGGTCCAGTCTTTCGAAAGATCGTAGAGTTCCCAAGGGAAGCCTGCTGGGTCCTGGCTGACCGCGCCGGTGATTTCCCATGGCGGGCGCATCACCTTGGTCGAGGCGATCCACCCATCGTGATAGATCGCGTGGTCGCCCATCATCTCGAAATATTGAGTGCGGTGGGTCGAGGGTGTATCGGCGTTGTCGGCGTCAAAGAGGTAGGCCATGCTTACCCCTTCGATGTGACTTTGGGCGATACCATTCACCACGGCGGGTGGTGTGATGCGGGTGGCTTCCAGAATGGTCGGAGCAATGTCGATCACGTGATGGAACTGGTGGCGGATGCCCCCCTTGTCCTTGATCACATCCGGCCAGGCGATGGCCATGCCCTGTCGGATACCACCGAAATGCGACGCGATCTGTTTGGTCCAGGAAAACGGCGTGTCAAACATCCACGACCAGGCCACGGTCATGTGGGGGTTGGTCTCGTTGCTGCCCCAGGCGTCGTAGAAGTGTTCCAGCTGGTCCTTGACCGGAACATCGACACCGTTAAAGGCGGCGACTTCGTTTGGCGTGCCGATTAGTGTGCCTTCGGCGCTGCCGCCGTTGTCGCCGGAAATGTAGATGACAATGGTATTGTCGAGCTTGCCCATGTCATCGACGGCCTGAATCACCCTGCCGATTTCATGGTCATTATAGGCGACGTAGGCCGCAAAGACGTCGACCTGGCGTTCAAACATCTTTTTCTCATCATCAGTCAGCTTGTCCCAAGATTTCAACAGATCTTCGGGCCACGGGGTCATTTCCGCATCCTGCGGGATAACGCCCAGCTTCTTCTGGTTGGCAAAGATCTTCTCGCGGGTCTTGTTCCAGCCCTCGTCGAAAAGGTTCATGGCGCTGATCTTGTCGATCCATTCCTGCGTCGGATGGTGCGGCGCATGCACGCCGCCGGGCACGAAATAGACAAAGAACGGTTGCTCGGGCGCGAGCGTGTTGATCCGGTTCATATAGTCAATGGCCTCGTCAGCCATCGCAGTGGTCAGATTGTAATCCGGGTTGCCTTCGTAGGGGTAGATCGGTGTGGTGTTGCGCATCAGCGGACCGGGAGTCCATTGCGATGTGTCACCGCCCATGAAGCCGTAGAAATATTCAAAACCCATGCCAATCGGCCACTGATCGAAGGGACCAGCCTGGCTGACCTGAAAGGCCGGGGTGTTGTGGTTCTTGCCAAACCACGAGGTGCGATAGCCGTTATCCTGCAGGATCGTGCCGATGGTGGCCTTGTCCTTGGATATGATCGAGTTGTATCCGGGATACCCCGTCGCCTGTTCAGCAATCACACCAAAACCGGCGGATTGGTGATTGCGCCCGGTGATTAGCGCAGCGCGGGTCGGCGAGCAAAGCGCAGTCGAGTTAAAGTTGGTAAAGCGCAATCCTTCTTCGGCGATCCGGTCGAGTGCCGGTGTCGGGATCACACCGCCAAACGTTGAGGGGGTGCCGTAGCCGGTGTCGTCGGTCATGATCAGCAAGACGTTGGGTGCGCCCTTGCTAGGCTCAATAGTCGCCGGCCAGTAGCTGGTGGATTCAGAGGCGTTACGCTCAATCTTGCCCCGAAATTCTTGCGGTGGGGAAGGGATTTGAAGACCATTGATCGTTGTTTTTGCGTCAGGCGCGCCGGGGGTGCCGGTGATCGTCTGCGCGGTCGCACAGGTTGCGATCAGCAGCCATGTTGCTGAGAGTCCGAAATATAAAGTCTTCATACAGGAGGTGCCTCTTCTTCTGGTTTGGCGCAACGTTAACTTTGTGGTTCTCAGGATACGGAACGGGAGCCTGGGAATTTGCCCAAGGGTTCCTTCACCGCAGCATAGTCTGGGTATTCGGCATATGGAGGGACGAGGCGGCGCAGGGTATTGTCACAGAACATGCAGTGGCCAGCGTGGCACCTTGCAAATGTCGGGTCGTCATTGGTCAGTCCCTTTGGGCCGGAATATCTGCGGTTTGAACGCCGAAGCTCGCTCGCCGATACGTCCCGAAGCCATGAAAATATGGATATGAGAGAGGCGCAGGACACGAGCGAGTCAGGTTGTGTGACCTGTTAGCATCGAACTGTCTCCGGCCATTTGCTTTGCGCGCCAAAATCTCGGATATTATTGAGAATGCTGACTTTGTCGGCAAGCTGGCCCGGAGAAACGCCATCAAATCCTTCCCCCTGATCCGCGCCAGTTCGATTGCGCCCTTCGTCAAATGGTCTAAAGACAATGGGCGACCGCTCGAAAATCGTCTGCGTGCAACACGACTTGCATATGTCAGTTGGGATCAACCCGAGCTGCCAATCCCGCTGGTCAGTTCTCTGAATTTTATCGCTGACGTCGCTGCGCGCGAAGAAATACCAGAACTTGGCTGCAAAGTGGTCACTCCAGATAGTGTCGCCGAGCTCGGTGTGCTCGGTCTTGCTGCGATGGAGGGTCCGACGGTCCGCGCGGGGTTGATACGTGTCTGCAAGACATACCCGACCTATTGCACGCATGAGCGCATCGTCTTTCAAAAGGTGCGCGGAGGCGGTCGCCTGCTGGTTTCGTTCGACATACCGGTGCCGCTTGAGGCTCTGCACATCACGCATCAATACACGGCAGTCTTGTTCCAGCTGCTCTGTCGTGCTGCCGGCGCCAGTGAGCCGGTGTTTGAACGCGTCGAAATCCCACCCCATCCGACCTTTGGGATCGAACATCTACGGCCGTGGTTCGGTGACGTACTGATGGCGGCGCGAGGGCGGATTCTGATCATGCACCTGTCGGATGCCGTGCTGGACCTGAAGATTCAGCTTCCCACTGGGACGGTCGTGAATATTTCAGAAGAAAGCCGCCAGCCGCTCAGCGATGCCGGGGGCATGGAGCCAGTGATCAGGTATTTGATTGGAACGATGCTCGCTGATGGCGTACCCACTGCCAGCGATCTTGCCGTGGCTTCGGGGTTGACCCTGCGGTCGCTGCAGCGCTCCCTGTCCATGGCCGAAACCAATTTCAGTGCCATCCTCGACGCAGCCCGCCGGGACCTCGCCCTTGAATATTTCTCCTCGGATGATGGTGACCTCGCTGAACTTGCCACTCAGCTTGGTTACTCCGACACCGCCTGCCTCTCCCGCGCGGTGAGGCGATGGACTGGTGCGACACCGGGACAATTGCAGCGCGCTGCGACCAAGTCGCTGGTAGGTTAGATTTAGACCTCCCATGAATCGTCAATGAAACTGGACGGCACTCAGCGCCACAACCATGTAAAATGGCGGGAAGTTTGGTGCGGCTGAGCATAATCCGCGCCGCGGACGCCTCAGAGCAGTTTGTTCGCGCCCTTCCTTTGAGTCGGCCGGGCAGTGTACGTCAGAAAAGCGCAATCCTTCGGTGGCCAGTTGGTCCATCGTTTCGGTCGGGATCATGCCGGCGAAGGTGCTTGGCACGCTGTATCCCGCGTCGTCGGTTATAATCAGAGGAGTGCTCGGCGCTTATTCAGGTGGCACGACCTGAGGCGACCACCAGGGAGAGGGCTCACTTACCTGCTACGCGATCCGGTCACCGAAGGCTGGCGGCGGCGGCGATTGCAGCCCGTCGATCGTTGTGGTCGCTCCGGATGCGCCGGCCGGCGGCGAGACGGGGCCTCTTCGGCTATGAGCGGTGCTGCTGCCACCAGAATGGCCCGTGAGAGAAACACGCCAAATATGCGTTGAATGACGATGATCGTGTCTTCTTCCCAAACATAGCTTCCGGCTTCGCTCGCCGACTCTCAGGGCCTCCAATTGAAGCGCTGTGGCTGCAAGTCACGCTTGGTCTGTCAAAATAGAACGACAAGAACGCAATCGACGTCAGACTGTAACGTTGAGTTCGTCGCGCCTCTTACCAGTTTGCGCCAAACTCTCGTTTCAAGAAGCCGACACAAAAGACAGCATCTGAAAGGGGCCCGTGCCTGTTCCGCAATTGGTCTTTGCAACGCAGGGTTCGCCGCGTGCTAGCCAGCGTAAACGCGGCATTTCCGATAGTCGCGGGGAGAAATGCCAGCAAGTCGCCGAAAGGCGCGGGTAAAGTGTTGCGGGTTTTCGTAACCGGTCGCGAAGGCAACATCGATGATCTTCATGTCCTGATCGGCAAGACAACTGCAGGCGATTTCGTACCGCGTCTCGTCAAGCACCTGCCTGAAAGTCATCCCTTCCCGGCGCAGGCGCCGTTGCAGCGTGCGCGTCGTCGTGCCAAGCATCTCGGCCACTTCGGGAAGATCGAGCGGCGCATCGCACATGTAAGGCTTGAGCATTTCCCGCAGACCGACTCCGTAAGTCCAAGCCGAGGGACGGGGCGACGGATCCTGCGCAGATTGCGATGGCGGAACTACAGATTGGGTGCAGGGACCGGCCAGCATTTTGATAGACACCAGGATCGAACAATGTGGTTGTCCCAGCAGTATTCGCGTGTTTGGCAACGCCGCATATGCGGCAACGGAGGGTTTGCCCCCGGATGCGAGGGTGATCTCTGTTGGGCACCATCCTGCGCCGGCGATGGATCGCACAGCCGAAATGAAGGCGTATATCTGTATCCATTCCGAATAGGCGAGCGCCGGGCTTTCTTCGAACCCGACCATGTCGCAGTGCACGCGCAGATTGCGTCCCTCTTCGACCACGTTTCCCACCAGCGCGCTGTCTTCGAACATGCACCGACGCACCATTGCTTCGAGCCGCATGCGGCCACTCGGCGCGTTCAGAAAAGCAATCTGTGTTTCCGGCCGCAGGCTCTGAAGTGACATTCGTTGTGCGGCGAGAAAACCAAAGTGCATTGCCGGGTGGTGCCCGCCGCACGCCGAGACACATTCCAGAACGCGCGGAACATGCAGATATGCGTTTGGGTTTTCCTCGACCGATCCCGGCAATCCGGCTTGGTCAAGCGCGCGATCCACAGGTTCTCCAATTTCACGCAAGACTCCCAGATAGACGTTCAGATGTTCGGCGCGAACAAGGGGGATATGCATTATGACCGGTCTCCTAGTCGGCTTCTGAGAGTGCGAGTGCTTGATCTTGCTTTCTTCGCTCGGAAATCTAGGCCTGTCTTGTGACGCCGATGGGTAAAAATCTTGGCTTAGTTAGTGATATAATCAGGGGCTCCTGCATCAAAATGTACCGAACCCCTAAAACGACTGTGGCGCAAAATGGTAAGATTGGATTGCTGTTTTTCACTATCAATTGGGGCAGTGGCCATGGGCGTCTGCGGAACAGGGACATTTCGATCGAATGACCATTACTACGAGACTCGGTTCAATAAGTCAGCCGATACGCAGATCTGCATCGGCAGCCTCGTATTCATGTAAGCCGCAGCAAGCCAGGTCAACCGGTACTGTTCATGACGTGTCCAGCTTCGTAATGTCTGCAGCTAAGAACCGAGAAAGGTCTTCATTCATGTCTTACTTCTTGAAGCTCGGCGCATCTACCACCGCTGCGGCACTGATCGCGGTCTCTGCAGCGGCCCAGGAGCGTCTCGAAGGCACGGTTTCGGTCGGTGGCGTGCCGATCGCCGGAGCCAACGTGTCCGTCTGGCAAGCAGGTCCGGACGAGCCTCGAAGGCTCGGCTCCGCAAGTGCCAACGACAATGGGGACTACCACTTGAGCATTGCCGATGGGCTTGACGACGGTGCTGTGCTCTATCTTGTCGCGGAGGGAGGCGAGGCGAGATCGGCAGCCGCCACGGGATCGAATCCGGCAACCACGCTGATGGCGCTCATTGGAAGCGAAGTACCCGCGCGTGGGACGATCAATGAGTTGACGACGGTTGCCTCTGCCTTTGTGGCAGCGCAATTTCTGGACGGCACCGACATACGCGGAACAGACTTGGGCCTTAAGATCGCATCGCGCAATGTTCCGAACTTTGTGAACCTCGAGACGGGTGCACTGGGGCCGGTCATTTCCGACACGCTGAATGCGCCCCGGACTACGACCCTGGCAAAATTCAATACGCTTGGCATCCTGTTGTCGGGTTGCGTCACGGCGATCCCCGATGCCTGCAACAAGTTGTTCGCTGCCGCGACACCGCCCAACGGGTCGGTGCCGACGGACACATTACAGGCGGCACAGAACATCGCGCGTCATCCTTGGCACAACGCAGGCGAACTGTTCGGGCTGCTCGACGAATTCTACCCCATTCCCAACGGCGCGCGGTATCGCGACGTCGCACACGTCCCTTATCTCTTCTATGCTCCCAGCGCATGGACCATGTCGCTGGTTTACGGTGGCGGCGGCTTCTATGGCGTGGGTGGCGCCGCGCTGGACGCGGACGGCAATTTCTGGACCAACAACAATTGGCTGATCGGCTCGCAAACCACGATTTTCAAGCAATTTGGCGCAGGCGTAGGCCGGTTCGATACCGACGGTACGCCGCTATCGCCGGCGATCACCGGCTACACAGGCGGCGGGCTCGACAGCCCGGGCTGGGGAATTGCGTTTTCGGGCGATGACAAGGTTTGGCTGACCAACCTGATCGGCCGCACGATTTCCGTGTTGGACCGCAAGAGCGGCGAGCCACTTTCGCCGGAAGGCGGCTATGATTTTGGCGGCAAGTTGGGGGATATGCAGGGTGTGATCGTGGCACCGAACGGCGATGTCTGGACCGTCGACAATGGCAATAGCCAGATCGTTCACATCCCGGGCGGCGACCCGGACAAGGGGCGCATCCTGGGCCGGACGGTTGACGGCAAGCCCGAGATGGGCACGCTTCAGGTCAAGGGGCCGTTCGGAATTGCCATCGACCCTCAGAACCGAATCCTTATCACCAACAGTTCGTCCGACACAGTGACCCGGTTTCCGGCGGACGATCCTGGCAACGCCGAGGAAATCAAGGTGGGCTTCAGCCCACACGCTATTTCCATCGACAGTCAGGGGAATGCCTGGGTCGGCAATCTCGTCGGACACCCGGGCGCTATCGAGAAACTGGAACTGGTCAAACAGACGATCGAAAGCAAGATTGCGACCCACAGGGGTACAGAGTCGCCCGACGAGATTTCGGCCCATATGTGGGTCAATCTTTGGAAGATCATCAGCGAATATCCCGGCGGTGATATCTCCGTGATCCGCCCCGACGGGACGGTGCTTGGCCCCTTCAACGCGGATGGTGCCATCACCGGCCCTTGGGGGGTCGCCATCGACGGCGATGACAACGTCTGGGTCGCAAGTTCGACAAGCCACTCGATCACCCAGCTGTGCGGCTTTCGCACCGATACCTGCCCGCCCGGCGTAACCACCGGGGATCCGATCACACCGTCCGAGGGTTATGTCGGTGGCTTGCAGGTCGTCGCGCCGATTGGAGTCGATCCTGCGGGCAACGTCTGGGTCGGCAATGGCTGGGACAATACAGTTACCGGGTTCAGCGAAGATCCCGAAGAGGCTCTGTCTACCCGGTTTCCTGCCAGCACGATCGTGGTTTTCTATGGGGCGGCCAAGCCGGTCAAGACGCCGGTGATGGGCGGACAGGTGAGGATGCCCTGACGGTCCCAAAGGCGCGCATCGCGGCCCTGAGCGACCAATGGAACCTCGGAGCCATGCGACGCTGTACCAGGAAAAATTCGTGAGTTCGTGGATAGGACCCACGTTCGCATTTGATGTCTGGGCCATCTGTTTGGTGGTTCTGGTCGTCCCTGCCCTAGTGTCTGGGTGACCATCGCGAGCTGGCTCCTTGGCTTGCTGTTAGTCACCTACCCCGCCCAATTATTGTTGGTTTGGAAAAGGGTCTCGCAATCGAGAGGGTCATTCTGGCTCAATTTGCTCAAGAGCTTCGTATTCGGTTACTTTCATATTTGCCGTTACTTCTAGCGGGAAGTGCCGGGGCGCTTTTGTGCCTTGCGTAGCTGCCATCGGGTGCGGTGGCGCTAGGAGGTCGGCAAGCACACTGTCTTCGATAAAAGTTCACCTGTGGGCTTGGTCGTCTTGGCGTCCGAAGTCTTGGAGCTGTTTGCGGGGGGCGGAGGAGCAGCAATTATCGCGGGTGGTTTCCAAAGCAGCTTTCCTTAGCCAGTAGAGCCGGATGATCATGTAGGTCGGGCCATTTGATGCGGCGCGCCAGTTGACCTTGAGCGCCGCATCAGTCGGTGCGTCTTTCTCTGCGGTCCGGCAAGAGACCAGAGGTCCGGGTTCGCGTTACTTCGGTATTTTCTGCACTGAAGGAAAGACATAGCTGCCATCAAGGATCGCCTCTTCCGGCTCGTATAGGCGCACGCCGTAGTTCCACCCCTCCATGATCGGCAGGCAGTTGACGCGGCCATCATCGCATCCACCAAAGTGAATGGTGATCGACCCATCCTCGTTCTTTCTCGCGTTGACGCTGTTGAAATTATAAGCGTTCTGCGGGTTCTTCTGGAAATACCCCTTGCCGTTGTAAAGGCTGACCGACCAGAACGCCCGGACGGGCACATCCTTTGCGGTCAGTTGATATTCACCGACCGGCAAATCTGGATTGACGTTCAGGTAGAAAGCATGTTTCTGCGGCAGCCCGCCAAAGCCGACTGCGGTGCCGATGAGGTGACCAATGGGCGTGGTATCTTCCTTCGAGCCGAACCAGCCCGTCGAGTCGGGCACACCTTTGCCAAGTTCCAGCAGCGGGTCGAGCGTCGCCTTATAGCTGGCCTGATCATAGTCCTTCGCCACGAAGGGGTTGGCCGATCCCGCCTCAACCTTGATCCCGTCCTGCAGCGCATGCACCGCATTGATGTCGTCGGCCGAGTTCGAATTGACCAACGTGCGAATCCCGACCCAGACGTGATCCGAGCCGAATTCCTCTTTCGTCAGCTTGTGAGCGCCGCCATCTAGGTAGACCGCGTTGATATAGTTGGACTCGTTCACCACCATCATCGAGCGATAGCGCGACCCCGCATCGGGCAGCGTGACGGTCGCGCCCTTGCTGATATCGATAACCATGAAGCTGTAGAGCGTGTCGCGGTTCATTCGAATCGTCGGCTGGTTGTCGACCGGCACCGGCTCGCGTTCGTTGAGCACCTTGTTCACGCCGCCGGCCTGTTTCTGATAGGTGTCAAACTGCATGGCGGTCTGCGCCGTGATATAGTTCATCACATTGACCTTGACCGGCTCTGCCTGCGCGGCGGCAGTTCCGGCGAGCGCCAATACGCTGGCGAGAAGGTTGGCAGGGGCAAAAAATCGCATTCTGAAGCGCTCCATTCTTTCGTCAAATCGGTTGGACAACAGATTTGTCGGGAACCCTCGCAATGGGCGAACCGACATATCAGGCGTTGCAAACGCAAATGACATATTCCGACTATTCCGCGTCAATGTAACAGTCTGCCGACTGCAACTTCCTACCATTTTACGACATTTTCGCGCAGCTGTTACAGTGCTGCAGAAGTTGCGATGCGCAGGTAGCGACCTTCGCAAGGTTCGGGTCACTTGACGTCATGGACGAGCGCGACAGGTCCAGACCTGCCGTTCCCCGTCGGCCGGTGCTGCTGCGTCGCGATCCGCCGAACAAGACTTTCGCTGCGACGTGCACCCGAGCAATCTGCGACGGCGTAACCCGCACCTACTAGAAAGCGAAGGCCGGCAAAAATCATGCCGGCCCGCTTCGGGCGTCAAGCAGACTGCATCTCGAGTGCCTTGCCATCGTATTTCCCGGTCGTGGCAGCGGTGGCCAGAACCTGCGCCACGTCGGAACGGCTGGCCGTGGCGGATTTATCCACCTCGTTTGCCAAGGTCACATCCTCACCAGGCCCGTTATCTGTCAGCGCAACAGGCCGCAGGATGGCATAGGTCAGTCCGGAGGACTTGAGATGCTCATCCGCCTCGTGCTTTGCCTTCAGGTAGTGCGCCATATCGCCGGAAGGATCGGCTTGATCCGCCCCGACCGTGCTGAGCATGACAAACCGCTCGGCGCCGGCTGTTTGGGCGAGGTCTACCAGTCGCATCGCCCCGTCGCGGTCGACCTTTTCGGTCATCTCGGGGCCGGTCGATCCGCCAGAACCTGCTGCAAAGATCACCACGTCTGCTCCATCGCAAACGCCCGGCTGCAGATCGGTCAGATCCGCTTGGCGCAGATTCGTTGCCTTGGGGAGATGGCTGGTGTCAGAACTCTCGCGCACCAGTGCTGTCACAGTGTGTCCCTGGTCTATGATCTGTTGGGTCAGGATGCGGCCAGTCTTGCCGGTGGCACCGGCGATCAGAATATTCTTTGTCATCTCATTTCCTTTCTGTGTCAGCAGGCGGAGCCATGGGGCCCCTCGCCTGAGTTGCGGCGATGTAGCCTGGCTGCTCCTGCAGCGCGTCCCAGTAGGTCGCGATCACGGGATGGTCATTCAGCAGGTCAAGCCGCGCCAGGAGTGCTATGATGTAGGACATCTGGATATCCGCCAGCATCGCGCGATTGCCAAACAGCAGCGGGCCATCACCGATAAGCTGGGTGATATAGTCGAGATGGACATCCAACGCCGATCGGGCCGTTTCCGGCACCGGTTCACCACCAAATGCTGGAAGAATGGCTTGCAGGGCGACCTCGGCAAAGGATGCTTCCACGTAGTCCAGCAGCGCTTCGTGCTGCCAATAGGCGGGCGTGCCCTGAGGAGGGGTATGGCTGTTATCAGCGTACTTCGCCGCGAGATAGCGCAGGATGGTCGCGGACTCGGCGATCATTTCGCCTTCGTCCTCGATAACCGGGGATTTTCCCAAGGGGTGGACCCGCTTCAATGCCTCTGGCGCACGAAGGCTCTTGGTGCGGTCATAATCGATCCGGTTGCAGGGCTGGCCAAGATCGGCCAGCAGCCACAATATTCGGTTCGCGCGGGAATATTTCAGAGCGTGTAATGTAATCATGGCAAAAAGATCGCCTTTGCGTTTGTGAATTCCTTCATGCCAAAGCCGCCGTGTTCGCGGCCATAACCCGAGTCCTTGACGCCACCGAAGGGCATGTTCGGATCTGCCGCGCCAAAGGAGTTGATCCGCACCATGCCGGTATCAAAGTGATCGCGGGCGAGCCTCAGCGCGCGCCCTTCATCCTTGCAGAATATCCCACCGCCAAGGCCATAGCGGCTGTCGTTGGCGATGCGCATGGCGTCTTCGTCGTCCTTGGCGCGGATCACGGCAGCCACCGGGCCAAAGATCTCGTCGTCATAGGCGGGCATGCCGGGCGTCACATCGGCCAACACAGTGGCGGGATAATAGGCGCCCGTGCGATCAGGCGCGGTGCCACCACAGAGCACCTTGGCCCCTTTTGCAACGCTTTGCTCCACTTGGTCCTTCACCGTGTCAAATTGCTCCTCGCTGGACAGTGGCCCAAGCTGGGAGTCTTTTTCTGTCGGATCACCCATGGTGATCGCCTGCATTTGGTCTACGAAGGCCGACACAAAGGCATCGTAGGCTTTCTCGGTCACTACGAAACGCTTGGCCGAAACGCAGGTTTCACCGTTGTTATACAAGCGCCCCATGACAGAGTATTTGACGGCGGTTTCAATGTCCGCGTCTTCCATTACCAAATAGGCATCGTTCGACCCAAGCTCCAGCACGGTCTTTTTCAAAGCCTTGGCCGCCACGCCTCCAATGTGACGCCCTGCCCCGTCGCTGCCGGTCATGGTGACACCGCGCACCAGAGGATGTCCGATCAGCGTATCGCTGGTGTCATGGTCGATCAAAACGACTTGAAACAGGTCTTTGGGCAGGCCGGCCTCTATGCACAGTTCGCGCAGACGCAGGCCCGATCCAGTGCAAATGCTGGCGTGTTTCAACACGCACCCATTGCCCGCCATGAGGTTCGCCGCCAGCACACGGACTGGTTGATACAGCGGAAAGTTCCACGGCTGGATCGAATAGATCACGCCAATCGGCTGGTGGCTGACGACGCCGCACGCGCCGTTTTGGCCGTGCGTGCGTTCCTCGTCAGCGAGAACATCGGGGCCGTGCTGCGCGGTATATTCAAAAATTGCAGCACAAATTTCGACCTCGGTTTTGCCATCCTTGGTCAGCTTGCCAGTCTCCCGTGTCATCAGCTCTGACAATTCATCGGAATGCTCGCGCAGCAACTCGGCGATCCGCATCAGATAGGGTGCGCGCTTTTCATGGGTCTTTGTCCGCCAGTCAAGAAAGGCTTCGTGCGCAGCTTCAAGCTTTTGCACGGCGTCGTCCTTCGTCATCTGTGGATAGGTTTCTATGACCTTACCGGTGGCGGGGTTTGTTGTCGTGATCGTCGACATGATGTCTCCTTCAGACTTTGAGGCGTTGGAAGGACAACACCGAGGTCGGGGTTTGGTTCCTGTACGGCACGCCCTTGAGCCTGTAAGTCACGGAAACGTTATTGCAGGCGTCAGCGTTGACCATACGTTCGGGTGTGACATCAGATCGCGATGGCATACCCCACGCCCTAAGATCATCGAATAATTAGGAGACCCGATCATGACTACCACTGGCAAACAGTTGTTCACCACGCTCGAGGCTGACGGCACGCTGACCGTCGCACTGGAGGAGGTGACCGTTGAGGCCCCCACCGGCAAACAGGTTCTGGTGAAAATGGAAGCGGCGCCGATCAACCCATCCGACCTTGCCATTCTGGTCGGCGGTGCAGACGTCGAAAACGCGGAATACACGCGCGGCAAGTTTGTCGCCAAGATGCCCGAGGCGGCAAATCGGGCCTCAAAGGCGCGTCATGGGATGAAGCTGCCCGCTGGCAACGAAGGGGCCGGCACCGTGGTCGCGGCTGGTGACAGCGAAGCTGCGCAGGCCCTTGTGGGGCAGCGCGTGTCTTGCGTGCCGGGCAACGCCTACAGCCAATATTGCCTTGCCGATGCGTCCATGTGCCTGCCGCTAGGCGATCACTCCGCCGAAGAAGGAGCCAGCTCCTTCGTCAACCCGATGACTGCACTTGGTTTTGCCGAAAATGCCAAAGCCGACGGGCAGGACGCCATTCTGCATACGGTAGGTGCATCAAACCTTGGGCAGATGCTGACACGTATCTGCAAAGAAGACGGACTCGGACTGGTAAACATCGTTCGCAAGAGCGATCAGGTTGACCTGCTGAAGGGTCTCGGGGCAACGCATGTGGTCAATTCCTCCGACGACGACTTCATGGACCAGTTGAGCGGCGCCATCCGGGAAACCGGTGCGTTTTATGGCTTTGATCCCGTCGGGGGCGGCAAGCAGGTCGACACGGCGTTCAGAGCGATGGAACGGGTCGCCGTTGAGCAGATGACCGAATTCTCGCGCTACGGCTCTAACCAGCAAAAGCGTATGTTCATCTACGGCCGCCTTGATACAAGCCCCACTATTCTGACGCCGTCCTACGGGTTCGGCTGGACGCTGTCGGGCTGGCTTTTGTTCCCCTTCCTGCAGTCCGTTGGGCAGGAAACCATGGGCCGCATGCGGCAGCGTGTGCGCGACAACCTTACCACCACTTTTGCCAGCCACTACAAATCGCGCGTCTCATTGGAAGACATGCTGACGAAAGAGGCCGTGATGGACTACCACGCTATGAAGACGGGCGAGAAATACCTCGTAACGCCCTGGTCCTGACGCGTATAGGAGCGGCGCTGCCCAGCAAGGGCGGCGCCTGCTCTTCTTAATAGGCAGACCTTTATGTGTTGCGCGGCGTCATTCTCGCCGCGCTCTTTGCACCCCAAGTTACCGCTCGGTCGTTTGATTCCGCGGCTGGTGATTGGCCGCTGAAACAAACCAGATCAAATTACGTTGGAAATGTCTGAGCGGCACACTGCAGAAGCAGGCTTGTGGATGGTGAAGTGGGTTTCGCGAAAGCTCAGGGTCGTGATGCGAACCTCGGTCGCCGGTCCTGGGCAGGCGGGATCGGTACAAATTGTCTCGCGAACCGAGACAAGGCAGGCAGCACCGCTGCCAATGCGTTCCCTGATCAACCGCTTGATGCGCTGTGTGTGCCACAGGGACTTGGCGGTCTGCATTGCACTGCGTTCAATCATGCCGCCCCTTTGTCTGCCCTGCTGTTCGCGATGGGCCGCAATTCATTGATAACCGGATCCCGTGCGGTGACCGCGACGGTGGTCAGGCCGACGTACCCCAGCTGGGTGAGCAAGCCGGATGCTGCAAGTTTGGAGAAATGCGCGGTTATCACCCCCTGTGGCGTCCTGCTCAGCAACGAAAAGGCATCGTCGTTCGTTGAAAGCAAAGCGTCTGCGCCAACGGGGATGGTCTTAGTATCATCTTCGACAATCAACAGCTCGGGCTGGCCTGTTCTGACACGATGGAAGAATCCTGACATCACCTGAGTAGCCTGCGCCGCGCAAAGCCCGACCGAGACTTCGATTCCGGCGTTTCGAAGCTGTTCGAAGCCGCCGCCGTTCACCCGTGGTTCTGGATCTTGAATGGCACAAACAACGCGCCGCAGGCCTGAGGCGATGATTGCATCTGTGCAGGGTGGCGTCCCGCCCCAATGGCAGCAAGGTTCCAACGTCACGTAGAGCGTCGCGCCTTTGGTGCTGATCCCGCTCTTGGCCGTGGCCTGTTCCAGCGCGGCTCGTTCTGCATGCGGACGGCCACCGGGGTGGGTGGCAGCCTCTGCCAGAGCTATGCCACTCTTGACCAGCACGCATCCCACTGGTGGATTGGGCCAGACATGGCCGCGTGCGGCTTTGGCCAACGCAAGGGCGCGCTGCATCCAGATGAGGTCAGAGTTGGGTTGGGTTCGGCGCATCGCCATACACGACCGCTGGGTCGAATGTTTTGTGATCCTCGAGGAAAGTCAGCGGGTCACCGGCCTTTGCGCCATGCGGCACAGCGCGGTAAAAACACGAACGATAGCCCACGTGGCAGGATGCACCGGACCCGGTGACATCAACGCGCAGCCACAGCGCATCCTGATCGTCGTCGATGCGCGCTTCGACCACCTTTTGGACCAGACCAGAGGTGGCGCCCTTGTGCCACAGCACCTGCCGTGCACGGCTGAAGTAATGCGCCTCACCGGTCTGGATGGTCAGGCGGAAAGCCTCGGTGTTCATCCAGCCAAGCATAAGCACCTCGCCTGTAAAGGCATCGGTGGTGATGCAGGGCAGTAGGCCATCCTCGCCAAATTTGGGCGCGAGATCGGTGCTCTCTTCGACCTGTTCCACAGTCTTGCGGGGTTGGAACTCCAATTGCGTCATGATGGCCTCTTTGGGTCTCTTGTGATTTGTCATGTAATAACGTAACGAAACTGACCGAAGGCAACCATATTGTAAAGAGGCGCGCGCCAGAATGATATCGGAGGATAAACGCATTCCCGTCACCTTGTTGACCGGGTTTCTCGGCGCAGGAAAGACAACGCTGCTCAACCACTTGATCCGCGACCCCGAGGCGGGGCAGATCGCCGTTATCATGAATGAGTTCGGCGATGTCGGTCTTGATCACGACTTGATCGAGGAAGCGACCGAGGAAACCGTATTGCTGAAATCCGGCTGCCTGTGCTGTGCGATCCTCAGTGATCTGGCCAAGACGCTTGGGGACTTGATCGCCAAACGTGCCGCAGGAAAGGTCAATTTTGACAGGGTTGTGATCGAAACCAGCGGCATCGCTGATCCGGGTCCGATCGTCCACACTCTGGCGACGGATTACCAGATTGCGCAGGCATTCCGGCTCGACGGTGTCGTGACGCTGGCGGATGCGGCAACGGCGATGAAAACGCTCGACCAGCAGTTCGAAGCCGTTCACCAGGTTGCCATGGCCGACGTGCTGGTCCTGTCCAAGACCGATTTGGCCGACTCCTTTGACCTTTCCCGGCTTGAGAAACGGCTGGACGGGCTTAACGCCTCGGCTCGGCGCATCCATGCGGACCATGGGCGTGTGCCAGTGGGTACACTGTTCGGTTTATCCGCTATGCGTGAAGGCGTGACGTCACCGGATGTGGACAGTTGGCTGGGGATGTCACAGGAGACGGTTAAGCCCGATCCGCTGTCTGGCCTTTCAGGGTTTTCAGCGAAGCCCGCTGCGCCAGCGACATTCAGCCCGTCGATACCAGCGACACATGATCACCGGATCACCTCTGCATCCATTGAGGTGACAGAGCCCATTTCCGCGAATGTTTTCGATTTCTGGCTGGACACCCTGATCGCGCTCAAAGGACCGAACATCCTGCGTATGAAAGGCATTTTGCACGTCGAAGGGCTGCAGTATCCGTTTGTCTTTCACGGGGTGCAGCATATCTTCGACGCGCCCGTGCCACTAAAAAATTTGTCAGGCCAAGATACCGTTAGCCGCGTCGTCATCATCGCGCGCGACATGGAAGAGGCTGATCTCAAGGCCAGCCTCGAAATGCTATTGATGCAGCCCAAAGAAGGGTCAGCGTCGAAAGAACTGCCCGGTGGCATGATGGTCGAGACAATCGAGATGCCGTTCTGAGCCATGCCGATCTGCCGTACCCAGTTCAGGCCCCCTGCTGCGCCACAGCCTGCACGTGGCCCCGTCGGCGTGCTTGCCGTCTGGCTCCTGAACCGGCCAGCGCGCGGATACCGCCTGCTGTTTTCCCCTGCCTGGGTCGTAATTGCCGCCTTCACCCCACCTGTTCCGTCTACGCCATTGCCGCGCTGGAGAGACATGAGCCGCTACGCGGAACATGGTTGATGCTTTGGCGCCTTGCCCGCTGCAACTCATGGGGAGGCACCGGATACGACCCGGTGCTCCCGCTCTCAGAAAGAAAGACCCTAAAATGATCAATATTCGCCTGCCCGACGGCGGGACCCGGGCGCTTGAACCTGCCAGCTCTGCCGCCGATCTCGCAGCCAGCATCAGCCCAAGCCTTGCCAAGCGCACAGTAGCTGCGGTCGTCGATGGCAAGGTCTCCGATCTGTCCGCGCCTCTGCCCGATGGGGCGGCGGTGGAGCTGATGTCGCGCGATGATCCGCGTGCACTGGAGCTGATCCGCCATGACCTTGCCCATGTTCTGGCCGAAGCCGTTCAGGCGCTTTGGCCCGGCACCAAGACGGCCATCGGCCCCGCCATCGAGCATGGGTTCTACTACGACTTCGAGCGTGACACGCCGTTCACGCCCGAAGATCTTCCGGTCATCGAAAAGAAGATGCGCCAGATCATCGCTGCCAAAACGTCTTTCACCTGCGAGGAATGGACCCGCGAAGAGGCGCGGCAGTATTTTGAGGCGGCAGGCGAGCCTTACAAAGTGGCGCTGCTGGATGCGATCCCCGCTGGCGAGGCGGTGAAAGTCTACTGTCAGGGCGACTGGCTCGACCTGTGCCGTGGGCCGCATATGCGCAGCACTGGCGACGCAGGCACGGCCTTTAAGCTGACCCGCGTGGCGGGGGCCTATTGGCGCGGCGACAGCGACAATCAGATGCTCAGCCGCATCTATGGTGTTGCCTTTGCGGACAAAGCGGCACTTGACGCACATATGACGATGATGGCCGAGGCCGAAAAGCGCGATCACCGCAGGCTGGGCCGCGAGATGAACCTGTTCCATTTTGAGGAGGTCGCGCCCGGCTCGGTCTTCTGGCATGCGAAAGGCTGGCGTCTGTTCCAGACGCTGATCGGCTACATGCAGGATCGTCAGGAAGAGGCAGGCTATATCGAGGTCAATTCCCCCGACATCATGGACCGTGCCCTCTGGGAAACCTCTGGCCATTGGCAGAACTATCGCCAGAACATGTTCCTTGCGAAGACCGAGGATGACCGTGACTATGCGCTGAAGCCGATGAACTGCCCCGGCCATATGCTGATCTACGGGCAAGGCACCAAAAGCTATCGTGACCTTCCCCTGAAGATCGCGGAATTCGGCAAGGTGCATCGCTATGAGCCGTCGGGCGCCTTGCATGGGCTTCTGCGCGTGCGCAGTTTCACTCAGGACGACGCGCATATCTATTGCACGCCTGAACAGCTGACCGAGGAATGTCTCAAGGTCAACGATCTGGTCATGTCGATCTACCGCGACTTTGGGTTTGAGGATGTGCGGATTAAGCTTTCAACACGCCCCGAGAACCGCATCGGCAGTGATGAAAGCTGGGGTCGGTCCGAGGAGGCGCTGCGCACGGCGTTAGATCAGGCCGACCATCCCTATACGATCTTTAAAGGTGAAGGCGCGTTTTACGGGCCGAAGCTGGAATATGTCCTGCGTGATGCCATCGGGCGGGATTGGCAATGCGGAACGCTGCAAGTGGATTTCAACCTGCCCGAACGGTTCGGCACGACCTATGTCGCCCCCTCCGGAGACAAGCTGGCGCCGGTCATGCTGCACCGGGCGCTCTTTGGCTCGCTGGAAAGGTTCACAGGCATTTTGATCGAACACCATGCGGGGCACCTGCCGCTTTGGCTCGCGCCGGTTCAGGCGGTTGTCGCCACAGTGACCGATGCCGCGGACGATTGGGCCCGCGAGGTCGCTGGTGTGTTGAAGGCAGCAGGGTTGAGGGTGGAAACTGACCTGCGCAACGAAAAAATCGGCTACAAGGTGCGTGAACACGCACTGCAAAAGGTCCCTGTTCAAATCGCACTTGGTGGGCGGGAGGCTGAAGAACACACCGTCACGATCCGCCGCCACGGGGCGGACAAGACCCAGACCGTGACATTAGACGAGGCCATGCAAACACTGGTCGCCGAGGCGCGATCACCGTCCTGATGGCGGTGCAAACGGGGGGCACTGGCGAAACGCGATTGCGCCCCTTTGAAACATCATAGCAAGAGAGGAATCCCCCTTGCCGATCACCCAAGACGACATCGAACAAGCCCTGACCATCTGGGGCAATGGCAAAATCACCATCTCAAAGGCCTTCGAGGAGGGTGGCGTCGAGGCCGCCCGCAAAGTCGCCTCCGCCAATATTGACACCTACTATGGATACAACCTCGGGCCAGTCCTGTTCAAACCGACCATGGCAAGCGGCGCGCAGACGTTCCGACCGACCAAGGCAGGCGCGCTGGCCTATTTCTGCGGACACTCCGAGGAATATCCGCTCGACAACGGCTTCGCGATCATGGGCTGGCGCGCGACCGAAAGCACCACCTCCGCCGCGTTCATCAAGGGCGACGTCGCCATGTGGATGGGCTGGGTCAAGCTGACCAACAAGGACGGGTCCGTCACCACGGTCGACAAGAGCTTTGGTTACAAGATGGACGAAACCGGCACCCTGCGCATCGTGCTGCACCATTCCTCACTGCCCTACCAGCCATAGGGCCAGAGCCTTACTCCGGAGACGAAACGATGATCCTCACCAGTCGCCCCGAACTCAGCACCTGCACGACTGTTACATCCGCGCCGAGCGGTCTGACTGCTATTCACCAACGGTCCTGCGCGGCCACGGTCTGGCGGCGTGATCCCAAACCTCATTTTCAGCGTTGGATCGATGCACTACCGACGGAGCAGTTACCACGGGCGCGGCTGATCGTGCGGCCAGAGACGGTTTGCGACGTATTGATTGATATTGCCAACGACTGCGGAACGCCGGAATGCGCCGAGCGAAACATCCTGATCGAAGACGCCTCTGCACTGGCATCCATATTTGCGAGCATTATGAAGAGCCCCTATCTCAGGCTGCGGATTGACGTGGTCAACACCAATGCCTGCCGCAAGTTCCACGCCGATGCTGTGACAGCCCGGCTGATCTGCACCTATCGCGGAACCGGCACGCAATATGGGATTTCAGAAAATGGCCGTGAGCCGGAACGGATCATGACCGTGCCAACCGGCTCACCGGTCATCCTGCGCGGCACGCGCTGGCCTGAAACACCGGTATCGAGTTTGTTGCACCGATCACCCCCGATTGTGGGGACGGGTGAGACGCGGTTGTTGCTTGTGCTCGATCCTATTGAAGACCCTGCAAAAGAGGTCGAGAGTTTACCTGCATTGATCTAGGGAGCCAATGGCTGCTGGATTGCTGAGCGCGACCATTGTTTCACGCGCGGGCAATACTCTCTCGCAGTGCACAGATTACACCGCCGTCTTCTGCGATACTCGCGAATGATATTTCTGCGTCACCGTCCTGTTTGGAGCAACACCGCACGCAGCGAAGAGGCCCGCCGCGAAAGCGGGCCGTTGGCGGTTAGTTGCAGCAACTGCAACTACTGGCCTGCGGGGGCGCTGCCATGTCGAATTCAGTCAGTGGTTGATCCCCCAGAAGGGTTTCCGGCTGAACCTGCAACGCGGCGGCAATGCGCTGGACCATGCCGGGGGTCAACTCGCCCTTCCACGGCAAGGCACCTTCCAGACGGGCAACCTGGCGTTCGGTCACCCCCGAGAGCTTGGCGAGTTTGCTACGGCCCAGTCCTCGGGCGCGGCGCAGTTCCTGGACACGTTCGGGCAGTATTGTCAGCATGGTGTCTTCTTTCGTTCCAATAAGTTTCAGAGCCGCGATGGGATGGATTTACGTACAAACCTCGCCACTCCCGCGCGCTACACAGGATTGGCCAGCGCCGCGCACCGCCAGAATTGTCGCTCGGCACCAGTGTTTCTTGCACGATCTCGCCCCGCCTGCAAATTTTCTGCAACTGCACAATCTGTATAGCGGGCCGTGAGTGGCCGTACGGCGCCCCAGTTGTTTCTCGATTCTTGCCACAATCTGAATATCCGCTCACATCATTCAGTAGCAACCACTACGCACCCACAGAAAAAGTCTGGGCTCCGCCCATCATGCTCTGTGTCCGGCCAAATTCTACGCTGAGCCCGAATCTTGTAGAAGCGCTGACTCCAGCCTATCTCGGCGCGATGCACGACGAAGGGCCGCTTTTATCAGCAGTACTTCCCGGATGGGCCAACCTTGCGTGACGAGACACTCTCACAACCTTAAAAAATCCACTCAGGCCCGGTTGAGAAGACCACGCGGATGCGACGGGTGACAACCGAACTGCCAACCATCCGGCCATGGGAGGGGCAACGAATGCTTTGGCTGACGCCGTTTTAAGCGTGGTTGCCAGCCTCGCGACCAGATTGACGATTCCTGCTTTCCCGGATCAGTGGCGACAAACCCCGTAAACTTGATTGTCGCCTCCGCTTTCATTTGCGCCCGATCACTCGACCTTGTGCAGATCGCTGGGCTTCCAGCTATAGTCGATCGCCGTCTCACCCGGTCCGTAGAGCCGCAGAATTCCGAAAAAGCCTCGACCCGCCGCCGACGGCAGCCAATTCGCCTCATGACCCTCAGGGGCTTCGGGACCTATGTAGATATCAGTTGTGCCATTGTCGTTCACTGCTGGCTTGTCACGCGAGCCGAGTGACGGGAAACGACGTACATCAGTCGCCAGTCCGGAGGCATTCTCGGCCTCATAGAGCGTCATCGACCAGAACAGGGATGCCGGCACATCAGCAGGTAAGGTCAGTTTGTAAGCGCTGTCGCCCGAAAGCGGTGCGTCAGCGGCATCGTTGAATACGATCCAGTACGCAGCGCCCTTGCCCGGCGTTTGCGACACCATGCCCGGGCTCATCGAATAGTAGTCTGTGAAAAACCAAACGCGCTGTTCGATGTCGATGAAGTTCGACGCGGTGTTCTTGAACGCAAGATCCAGTGCCTTTTTCGGTCCCGGTTCGGCGGCATTGTTAACCGGGTTCACCCACTGTCGGTCCCGCCAGACCAGCATGGACTTGCCGTTGACCTCATCGCTCAGACCGATGACGCGCGACATCTTGTAGGCGGTAGTTGCCCCGGCATCGAGGATCGCACGGGTTGCGTCATCCGGCTCAAACGGTTGACCCGCGATCAAACCGATATTGGCCAGAATCCCAAGCCCATCCGGTCCGGCAAGATTGGTGCTCTCACTATCGACAAGCCATTTCAACTGCTCAAAGACACTGAAATCCGACCGCGGCAGCATGTTGGCCGGAACACCAGACGCGTTGGGATACTCCATCGGCTTACGGTCGGCCTCGACCACATTCAGCGGATAGACCTCCGCCTGCTCCATCAGTTCGACTGCCGGATCGAGATTGTCAGGATCGTCGTAGAAACCACGGAGGAAGATAAACAGGTTGTTCGTCGCCGAGCGGTATACAAAATATCCGCCAGGCACATCGCCGTCATAGCCCGGAGGCAGCACCAGGAACTTGCCGCCCTTACCCGCATCAGGGCCGGGCAGACCGACATCGCCAAAGAACTTGCCGCCATCCACAGGAATGGGCCGTTGCCAGAAATCCAACAGGATGCCCTGCAGGCCCGGCGGCGCATCAAGAACGACCGGTCCTGTGTCGTTCATGTCGATATAGCTCATTGCATAAAGCACATCCGAGTTCGGCGTCGTGACTAGGGTTTTCGGGTCGAGCCGCTCCTTCCAGATCGGCAGGACGTTGTATCCCGCGCCAAAGACCTCTTCGGAACCGAACTTCATACCTAGCGTATTCACAAGCGGCATCGCCCAGAGGTAAGCCTGCGTTGCTTGCTGAAAGGTCAGCTCGTCGCTCAGCGCTAGGGCAGTTTCGGGTGTGGGCCGGTTCTGCTCGAACGGTAGACTGCTCAACGCTTCTATACGGCTGTCCTGTGCGATGGCAGGCGACACCATGGCCGCGACAAGCGCAAACGCGGCAGTCGATTTCGTCAGGGATGAACGTGTCATCTCATTCTCCTCTTATTGTTTCGGAAACTATTGCTCCGCCGTCACCTTGTGGTTTTGCACGAAGTCATCGCGATACTTGACGATGTCCTCGACCGAGACCGGCAGATAGGCGCGGAAAAGCGCGTTCCAGTTCTTGGGTGCTTTGATGTTGTTTTTTGCATCCGTACCACCGTTGATATTGATGGTGATCGTGCCGTCCTCGTTCGCCACCGCCTCGCGGCTGCTGAGCTTGAACGGATTGGTCTCGACCCAGCCATCGGCATTATAAAAAGTGATCGACCAGTAACCGGCATCGTCATAGCGCAACTCCGGTGGCTCAAAGGTCACGATGGCGGGTTTACTTTGTGCGGCACCGTCATCACCGGGAAGGACGACAAAATAGAATGCGTGCCTGGCCGGAAGACCGGCCCATCCGGCCGTGTTGATCAGCTGATACTGTGGCGTTTCGATATCGTCGATGTCATCGATAAACCCCTTCTCAATCACACCCTCGGTCGGCGCCCTCCCGATGAGCTCGCTGCGCAAGGCGTTGAAGCTGGCCACATCATATTGAACGTCGGAGGCATAAGGTGCATCGGCACCCGCCTTGACGGTCACGGCGTCCTGTCGCTGTCGCATCTCGTCCATGCCCGTGTCGTCATCGCTGCGCGGCTGTGTGCGCATGAACAGATAGACATGGCTTCCATGGGTAACGTCGTCGGGGCCGAGTTCCAGCGTGTCGCCGGGATAGACCACGCCAATGGTGACTGAGTTCTCATCCAGCACCTGCACCAGTTGCAGCAGGTCGTAGTCTGGTACCGAGATCATGAGGCCGCCGCTAACATCCCATACGCCATAGGAATAGATCAGATCGAAGTTCGACCGGATCACCGTCTGGGCCTTCAGGTCGATCCCCTCGCGTTCATGGCGGAACGCGTTGGGCCCGGTGGTGATCGTCTCGGCCGCCATATATTTGGCGGTTTCCGCGCGAATGACGTTGTCCATCGTCACGGTCTCGCCGCCCTCGTCGGTAAAGGCCAGGCTGGACGGCAGGGCCTGTCCGTTGTCGCCGACACCGGTGTCAGGCGCTGTTGTTTGGGTCTCGTCCTGAGCGAACAGCGGTGCCGTCGAAGTGGTCAAACCGACCACCAGGGCCAGCAATGCAATCTTGAAGAGGTCATTCATCCTTTGTCGTCCTTCGGCAAGAAGAATCCCGGCCATGCAAGAGGCCGGGATGGAATACGCCGGATCACTCGACGCGTTCGAAATCTGGCAGGGTAAAGCTCTTGTCGAAAAACGCATCCTCCGGGGCGTAGAGGCGGAAATAAACGAACCAACCATCGTCATCGACGGTCTTCATGTGGTTCGTTTCCATCCCCTCGGGCGCGTCGGGACCGATATAGAGATCGATGGAGCCGTCCTCGTTATAGGTGAGTTGGTCCATGCGGCTGTCGAGGCTGACATCTTTGGCCTCGGTGCCACCGTTGTCATAAGGTCGGCGGGTCTCTTCACTGTACAACGTCAACGCCCAGAACTGCCCGACCGGAACCTCGGCGGGAACATGCAGCACATAGTTGCGATCGGCGCGCAGCAGATCGCCGTTGCTGTCACGCTTGGAGGTCATGTAAACCTGACCGCTGCCCGGCTGGGGGTCGAGCATGCCTTTGGATGAGGACACGGCCTCGTAGAACCAGGTGCCGCGCTGATCAATCTGCTGGATCGTGTCGTTTTCTTGCTCGGTCTGGAAATCGAA
Source organism: Sedimentitalea sp. (assembly GCF_039973035.1). Classification (NCBI taxonomy): domain Bacteria; kingdom Pseudomonadati; phylum Pseudomonadota; class Alphaproteobacteria; order Rhodobacterales; family Paracoccaceae; genus Sedimentitalea; species Sedimentitalea sp. The sequence goes on along the minus strand of NZ_JBDWLR010000088.1, from coordinate 162,143 downwards.
GCTCTTGTACCAGTTGGTGTCGTCCCAATAGGGTTCGACATAGCGGGGGTTGACCTGAATGTTCCGGGTCATCAGTTCGCCCATCGCCGCCGCCTTTTTCAGAATTTCCTGCTGGCGGTCATCGGGGGCGAACTCCTGACTCTTAACGATGCCCAGCGGCTCGATCATGCCCAACCAGGGCTTGTCGATCCGGCGCACGGGTTCATCATTGATCATGTCCGACAGTTTTGACCAATACTCGAGCCCGCGCGGCGGCGTCCCGCTCCATTCGACATCCTTGCCAGTGATGAAGGTGCTGGCAGCAATCTCGCCATCGGCCGGACCCATCTCGTAGGAACTGGTAAAGGTATCGAAATAGGCCGGGTCTGTTTCGAGGATGCGCAGGCCAATCATCACGTTGTTGGTCTCACTCTGAAAGACGTTGACGCCATCCGCTTCGTATTTTGCGGGGTCATCATTCGGCCCGACAAGCACATAGCTCGCGCCTTCGCCCCGATCGGGACCAGTCAGGCCGAGGTCGAACACCGGACGTTGCCATGCATCCAGAACGGCACCTGCGGTTTGTCCCGCCGGATACTCGATCCGGATCGGACCGTCCGAGAGGTTCGAGAAGTTGAAGATATAAGGCGTCGTCAGGTTGGCGGTCACGATGCCACGTTTTTCCTTGAGGCTTTCAAGTACGACGAAATCGGTCGAGTTTTGAACGTCAAAAGCGGCGGTCTGTTTATCACGCCAGGCCGCAAAGCCAATCAGGGGAATACTCCACAGATAGGCCTGACTTGCGCGCTGATAGTCCATTTCGTCGAAGAGCTTTTGCGAAGCCTCGTCGTCGAAATAGTTATCCTGCAACTCGATTGTGCCGATTGGTGTGTCGATCGTTTCATCACCCCTAAGCGTGGCAGCATCCAACGGTACCGCGTCCTGTGCGAATGCGGACAACGTGGTCGTGCAAAGCAATGCAGCCGTTGCGGTGAGCGTGACGATTGTTCGGGTCATCTACGGTAACTCCTTGATTTTGTGTGGTGCACGTTCTTTCACGTGCATCTGATTTTCGGGAAAGACATATGCCAGCGAGGTAAACCGTGTCCCACCTGCAAGTCATTCGTCTCGATGAACTTCAGTCAACTGCGAGCACGGATGCTCTGAATCGCGTTGTTCTGATTGTCGGGATCGCCAATATGTTCATCAGAATTTCCTCGTTGCTTGAATATCAGTCGGCATTCAGAACTGAAAATTCAGGCCCGCAAAAATTCCCCATTCCGGTTGACCGTCGCCCTTGGTCGCGATCGAATATTGAGGTTCAATGAAGGCATTCACCGTGGCGAGGTCCGTCTGCATGACCTTACCCAGACCAAGCCCGATCGGCACAGAGTAGCTGTCGGTCTTGAAGTCGTAGGTCCAGATACCAGCAGAGCGCAGGTACCAGCCCTGACCAAGCTGATAAAAGGCGAACGGCTGGAACGCGCCAGCGTTCACATCGGTGCGATCATCGTTGCCAGCAAAGCTCGCCTGCCAAGTGAGAAGATAGCCCCACTGAAACTTAGGGTTGGCTGCATTGAACAGCACATTGGCGAAGCCGGCCGACCATTTCTCTGTACCCAGCATGTCATCGGTGGCTGTCGGCATCGTCAGCTGCGGTCCGATGCCGAAACTGATCGCCGGATTGCCTGTGTCGAATAGGTATGCGGCAAAGACGTTGAAGTCGCCGATGCCGGTCGTGTCGCCGCCACCCGCATCGGGGAAGGTGTTCACCGGCAGGGTTGCGCGCATCAACCAGTTGCCACCGAAGGCAGAGAACGGTTTCGCGTATCGTAAAAAGAATTGGTTTGCATCGCGATCACTACCGGTCAGCTCGCCCGTGTAAAGGTTTTGGAAGTTGAGCGCAGTGGTGTTGGCAAGCGGATTGTTTGCCTGCGCGGCAGCATTTTCCTGTGCGACGAGCGGGCCGGAGACGAGTGCCGCCACTACAGCGCCAGCAACTAGCATTTGTTCCTTCACATTTCCTCCTCCGCCGCAGGCAATCAAAGCCCGACGCAGGCCGTGCGGGCGTCATAGAGCCAAGGCAATTTCGCACCTAGCTGGTTCTGATCCAACACTGACCGAAAAACTCCGGGTGTCTACGTAGTTCGTGCCAAGTTTGCGTCAATGCAGACGGCGCGCCTTGGCCAAAGTTGTACTCGGCAGTTCACCAAAGAGTTCCCGGTAGCATCCAGCCATTCGTCCGAGATCGCTCATCCCCCAATCATTGGCGATCAGCGCTATTGTGCAATTGCGCTCGGGATCTTCGGCGACGTCGCTGCGGATACGGTGCAAGCGCAAACGACGTGCATAGGATTTCGGCGTCTCGTCAAGGATTTCCGCGAACGCACGGAACAATGTCCGTCGAGAGGTGCCGGCGGCGCGGGCGATCTCGTCGACTAGGATCGGCTCTGACAGGTTGTCGGAGATGTAGGCACGGGCGCGCTCAACGATACGGCCGTAACCGCCGGGCCGCGTGCCGACGTTTATTCTGCGTGGCGGACGAGCCAAATGGCAAAGCAGAGCATCCAGCATGGTGCGGGCGGGATCTGCATGCAGGGCACTGCCAGCATGGACACGTTGGAATTGTTTGCGAAGCGCCAGCGAAATTTCCGCTGAAACCTTGCGTGGATGGACGCCAGTCCCACCAAGCGTTCGCTGATCGAGAACGAGGTCGAGTTCCGCGGCCTCCTCCTCCAAACGCTCCGGCGTCAAAGTCACCGTCGCGTAGAGCGCGCCCGGGGCATAGATCGAGTCGTGCGCGTCACCCGGCAGATAGACACCGACATTTCCGGTCTCGACTTCGTTGAGCCAATGCCGCGTCCCGGCGGGCAGATCGAGGCCGACTCCGATCGTGACCCCTTCACCAGAGAGCGGGCCGCTCAACGCGACGCGCCCACCGATCAGACCGGAGGTGAATACCATCCCATCGACGTCAGAAAAAGCGATGCCACCGGACAAGTCACCGCGTGACATCTGAGTGGCGTCCAGACCTGCGCCAAGAACCGCGTCCCGCAGATCTTCGATGTGAGAAATCGGGACTTTTGCCCAAGTATTTTTTGATTCTGACGCTTGCATTTCCAATCTGCTCGATTCCTTTTAGATCGTATCGGGCGTGTGGCAATCGTTTGATCGGGCTACGCTCTGTCATCTCTACCACAAAATATCGATAAATTTATAGAGCAGCAGTTACGTAGGATGACGTCACCTCGCTCAGACGTAATCGCTACCCATTTCAACTGCCTCTCACCAAAGCCGGCGCGTTACTCTTGCCGAACTGACGGAACTTGTCGTCGAACAGACAATGCGAACGCAACTCTGAAAACAGCCGAGTGTTACCTCCCAAGAGACTTCGCCACTGCGACCAGGTGTTGTTGTGCATATCGACAGAGGCACGCCGCAGACGAATGCGCGTTTGCTAACAAGCATGAGGGCACGAAGGCCTGAGCGGCCTCACTCGTTTGGCATGATGGCACAGGTTAGTGTTTGTAAACAAACAACGAACGCTTGAGGTGTACCGAGTAATTGTCTCAGAACGTTCTGGAATTCTCGCTGGCGCAGGCAATTTGGCACCGAAATAAGCACGCTCGGCACACGCAAAATGAAAACCTAACACACTGAAAAGCGTATGCGTTTTCCGTAGAAATTTCGGGCCAGATGCCACTGGATGAATTTCTATAGCGTTGCTTCAATCGCCAAAATGCGATCAATTACGCGCGACGCTTATCGCCAACGTCACGCTCCAGAAGTGCATGTTTCCGTAAAAAAAATGGGCGCTGCACAAAAACGTTCTGGCGCCCGCACAATGGCAAAGTGTTAGTTCAAAAATGTTGAGCACTTAAACGTGCTTCACGACATCCCAAGCGCTTCTTTGTACATCTCCAGAATCGCTTCTTCCTCTGCGATGTCGTCCTTGTCGCGCTTGCGCAATGCAATCACCTTGCGAATGATCTTGGTGTCGTAGCCACGGGACTTGGCCTCAGCCATCACTTCTTTCTGCTGTTCTGCGATGTCTTGCTTTTCCGCTTCCAGCCGCTCCACCCGTTCGATGAACTGGCGCAATTCATCGGCAGTCACACGATAGGTGGTATCGGTATTGGTATCGCTCATCGCAGGGGCTCCGTAGATCAATAGATGTCAGAAACTGCGGAATACCGCTGCACCGCCGCCGCTGCAAGGCTCAAACCGCAGGTCGCGTCACGGAACCCAGTTGCGCGAAAGCAGACGATCCGCTAGGCGCATCGAATATGATGAAAGCCTTGGGGGCGGCATGTTTGAAATAATGGTCTGGGTGGGCGCAGCGATTTCGCTTACCGGTCTCGCGGGGCTGATCTGGTGCATTTTGCGCGTCGCCAAGGCGCGACGCGCAAAGCTTCCTGATGAGGAAATGCGCGCCATACTGCAATCGGTCCTGCCGATGAACATGGGCGCGCTTTTTTTATCAGTGATTGGACTGATGCTTGTAGCCGTAGGTGTGATCCTAGGCTGAACAATCAGACTGGCATGTTGTCAAAGCGTGCCTCGATCGCCTCTTCGACCAGAACTGCATCAAGACGCCGCATCCGTCCCGGCACCTGAGCACCTTCGGCGGCTATCTTTCCAAGTACGGATGAAAATTGCGGCTGAAGCGCAATCCGCATCTCGGCCTTGGCGCAGGAAATCTGCTCTTCGAGGTTCTCGGCTCTCAGTTTCAACTCGTCTATATTCATGTCATTCTCCCCGGAATTTCACTCAGGGTACAACCAAAGCGTAACGGCTGCACAACACCGCCACGTTTGTCACGTGTACCACCCCACCATGTTCTCAGAAAACGCCCTCAACCCCAAGATGATTTTGTTCACATTTTCGACTTTCACATCCGCTTACCCCACAGACCTTGATACAAATCAAATCAGCGGCCTTTGATTCTCGACACATGCGGAAATCCATACGTGATTGAACAGATTGGACGGAGAATGCCATGACACCCGATGTAAAAGCCTTTTTCGATCAGGCCACAAACACTGTGTCCTACGTCGTCCGTGAACCTCAGGGAGGCGCATGCGCCGTAATCGACAGCGTGCTTGATTACGATCAGGCATCCGGACGCACCGATACCAAATCTGCCGACGCGATCATCGAACACGTGAATCAACAAGGATTGCGTGTCGAATGGATACTTGAAACCCACGTTCACGCAGATCACCTGTCGGCAGCCCCCTATCTTCAGGAACAGATTGGCGGGAAAATCGGCATCGGTGACCGTATCACCATGGTGCAGGATACGTTTGGCAAAGTGTTCAACGAAGGCACCGAGTTTCAACGTGACGGCAGCCAGTTTGATGCATTGTTCAAAGAAGGCGACAGCTTTCATATTGGGCAGATGCGCGGCGACGTCCTGCACACACCCGGACACACACCGGCCTGTCTGACCTATGTGATCGGCGATGCCGCGTTTGTCGGCGATACGTTGTTCATGCCGGACTTTGGAACCGCGCGTTGCGATTTTCCCGGCGGCTCATCCAAGGCGCTCTTTAACTCAATCCAAAGGATCTTGGCGCTGCCCGACGAGACCCGTGTCTTTGTTGGGCACGACTACAAGGCGCCGGGGCGCGATGACTTTGCCTGGGAAACAACGGTGGGCGAACAAAAAGAGCTGAACGTGCATATCGGCAAGGGACGCGACGTCGAGGATTTCGTGCGGATGCGTGACGAACGCGACGCGACGCTTGGGATGCCGCGATTGATCCTGCCTTCCATTCAGGTCAACATGCGGGCGGGACGAATGCCGCCGAAGGACGACGCCGGGAACGTTTTTCTAAAGATTCCGATCAACAAGCTCTGACCACGGCTTTGGTGACAGAAACTGGATCAGATAGCGCCGTGCCTGACGCACTGAATGAACCTTCAACCCTGCAGGCTTCGGTACTCGCGACTTTCTAATGAACTCACGAATCCTGAATGGCTCCTGCACACAGGGTTGGCTGGACAGTCTGAGGACACCGACGTAAACACTTCTTCATGGACCTGCGCAGCTTATCCCCCGAATACGCCGTCTCACCGCAAATCTCGGTCGAGGACGTCCCCGCCATTGCCGAAGCAGGTATCACGCTTGTGATCTGCAACCGCCCAGACAGCGAAGTCCCGCCAAGCCATCAGGCCGAAGCAATCGGCGCTGCGGTGCGCGACGCTGGCCTGCGCTTTGAAGTGTTGCCGTTGACACACCAGACGATGACACCAGAGAACGTCGCCATTCAATCCGGGATGGTCGAGTCTGCAGGCGGCCCTGTTTTGGCCTACTGCGCATCCGGGACGCGGTGTTCGGTGATCTGGGCACTGGATCAAGCCGCGACACGGCCGGCTGACGCGGTTCTCGCTGATACTTCGGCGGCCGGGTATCAACTCGATGGTTTGCGTCCGACGCTGGAACAACTGCACAATCGCTGAAAGCTGTGGGCCGGATCTATCCGGTCGATTGCTTCAACGCTTCATCTTCCTCGAGCCCAGCCAGCGCCGATATTTCGATTGCGGCTTCGTCAGCGCTCATCTTCCGCAAGTCATCAGCGGGCTCGATATCAGGCCTCACATGAACACTGACAGGTTCGGCGACCGGATCGACGAGATGGCCTTCCACCGTCATCGGATCCTCCAATGCGGTTGCCTTTGAATTGATGCCGCTCGCGAATGCATCCTGATCTCCCTGAACGGGGGAGCGGCTTTCGTTCAATCTCAGAGCTCGCAGCCCCCCGCTCTGCCCCAATCGTCCAACTGCAACTTTTTGCCCGGTGATCGAGACCAGTTCGATACGGTCGAGCCGCTCTTGCACCAAAGGCAGCAAATCGCCCGGCTGCATTTTTGACAGATCGGCGAGCGGAAAACGCACGCGGGAAATGACAGCGATCAGATCGGCACGCGCTACCCCGATGGCATGACCCAGTGTCGGCGAATCCTGCTTCGCCGACGTCTCTTGGCTCGTATCGACCTGCGGCTTTGGCTCTGGCAGGATCAGACACAGCTCGCCCTGCAACGGTCCGCCATCCAGTTCCAACGTCAGGTCAAAGACCCGATACGCGTCGGAATCCAACGCCAATAATGCTGACCTGCGATCTTCGACCCGCGCGCCAAACTCGAACCCCGTCAGGCACAGAACATCGGCGGGCAGTTCGGCCAGTTTCGCCGCACGTTCCAATGTCGCATCCACCAGCGGCGCGACCATCGCGGCATCCGTCGCGGTAAAGGGCCTGTCATCCGGCGTTGTGGCGGTAACACGCCCCATCGTTTGCTGCTGAACCAGCGCAACCATCAAGGCGCGATCCAGAACCAGCGCGCCCGTCAATCCGTGAGGACCATCCAACAGGATCAACAAACGATCGTCGGACAGATGCTGGCCCACCGCATCCTGATCCGCGCGCGCCTGGCGAACGCCAATGACCGATACCGCCAGATCGAACAGGTTCGCCGCAGCTCGTGCGATTCCCAGACGCAGCGCGCCGGCCGCAGACCTGCCGGCCGTGGAACCGCCGTCGCGATTCGTATCTGTCTTACGCCTCAATGCTGAGTGTGCCTCAGAGGTAACCATGAATTGTGGCCTGCCCGTCGATAAAAAGTATGCTCCCGGTCTAGCGCAAGGTTGGTTACAAATACCTTTACGTCTGATGCTATTGCGCGGCCACACGCACGCTCAGGGGCAGCATGACTCGAAAGGCGCCACCGGATTTTCCCGGCAAATAGCTGACATTTCCGTCCAGTCGCTGCATGATTTCACGACTGATCGCCAGCCCCAGTCCCGCACCGCCGGCCTTTTCACCGCTGACACGTGTGAACTTCTCAAAGATCACCGCCCGGGAGTCGGGCGGAATACCGGTGCCGTTGTCGACAAAATCGATCAGCAACTTGTCCGAGACTGCGCGGACCTTGATCCGCAGTTCGGGCCGTTCGGCGTTGCAGTATTTTTGAGCGTTCGAAATCAGATTGATGAACACCTGCGCCAACCGGTCCAGATCGGTGTGCAGCGCGAACCCCTCTTCGCTTCGCTGCCGCCGAACCAACAAGGGCCCATCCGACCCCGCAAGAGCAGCAGCCTCGGCACGATCCAGCACATCCGACAACACACCGGCGCGCATGTTCAGGCTGACCTGCCCGCTTTCAAGAACACTCAGATCCAGCAGATCATTCAACAGCCGCGTCAGGCGCAAGGCTTCGTCATGAATGATCGTTGCATAATGGGTCTTTTCCGCTTCATCCAGTCCATCGGTATCCCGCAGGATCTCGGAAAACGCGCTGATCGAGGTCATCGGCGTTCGCAACTCGTGGCTGACCTGACTTAGAAACGCGTCCTTTTGCAGCGACAGTTGAGTCAGCTTGGCATTTGCGTCGCGCAACTGACGCGCAGTCAGGCTCAGTTCAGCAGACTTTGCTTCGAGTTTGCTGGAGTATTCCAGCAATTGCGCGCTTTCATCGGCAACCGCCAACAGGTCCTCGACCGATACTGACGATCCGCCCACGATCTGCCCGATCATGGCATGTGCCGTGGCCGCGCCCACAGAACCGGACAATTCCCGTTCGAGACGATCCAGAAATGCAGGGCTTGGCTCGGGAAGATAGCCCCGTTGACCCTGTGCTTCGGCCTCGCGGTGAAAGAGATCCTGCGCCTGTTGCGCCCCGAGGATCCGCTGGGACATGATCATCAGATCCTCACTTTGACCAATTGATCCGGTCCACCCACGGGGGCCAACAGAATGATCAAACACGTTAACGAATTGCGCCGCTTGAAGACGCTCCAACGGGCTTGGGAACGTGATCAAAGAGACGATGCAGAACCCGGAAGCATTCAGCAGAAGGCTCCACATCACCGAATGAACGACCGGGTCGAGTCCGGTGATGCCGAAAAGCGCGAGCGGACGTAGCCAAGCGATTCCCAGCAGGCCATCCTGCAAAACCCCGTCCGACAGGAAACTGCCGCCCAATTCCGGCAAAAGGAGCGTATATAGCCATACTCCAAAGCCGAGCAGAAGCCCGACTAGCGCGCCGGTGCGCGTGGCCCCCCGCCAAAACAAGCCACCGACCAGCGCAGGCAGTATCTGGGCGATCCCGGCAAAGGCCACCAGACCGATTGAAACCAGTGCATCGCCGCCACCGGAAAGACGATAGTAGAAATAGCCAAGCGCCAATATCCCCGCAATCGAAACACGCCGCGCCAGCAGGACCACATTGCGCACATCTCCCGATACCGACGCGCCCTCCCCGTGCCATGACAACCAGATGGGCATCACAATATGGTTGGACACCATCGTTGACAGCGCCATCGCCGCAACGATCACCATCGAAGTCGCTGACGAAAACCCGCCAAGGAAGGACAGCATCGCCAACCCCTCGCGCCCTTGGCTTAGCGGGACGGTCAAGACGAACAGATCCGGGTTCGATCCCTTGGGCATCAGATCAAGGCCGACCACGGCGATGGGGATGACGAACAGGCTCATCAACAGAAGGTAGAGGGGGAACGCCCACGCTGCCGTTCGCAGATGGCGTTCGTCGCTGTTTTCGACAACCAGCACCTGAAACATCCGCGGCAGGCAGACAAATGCGGCAGCAGACAGGAAGGTGAAGGTCGCCCAGCGCCCGGAATGCACATTCCACTGGCCGATCTCGGATGCATCAATCTGCGCCATGACCGGACCCACGCCACCGGCCAGTTCCCAGACCACGAATGCCCCAACAGCCAAGAGTGCAAGCAGTTTCACCACCGCTTCGAGCGCGACTGCGGTGACCACACCATGATGGCGTTCGTTCACATCAAGGTTCCGCGTCCCAAACAGGATCGCAAACACCGCAAGCCCGGCGGCCACGTAGAACACACTTGATCCGTCCGTATAGGCGCTATTCGGGTCCGCCTCGGCGAAAATCGAAAAGGACAGGGTGATCGACTGCAATTGCAGCGCGATATACGGTGTCACGCCGATCACCGCCAAGAGCGTTACGCAGATCGCCAACGAATTAGATTTGCCATAGCGTGACGAGAGCAGGTCAGCGATCGATGTCACCCGCTGGCTGCGTCCGATGCGCACCAGCTTACGCAGCCCCCACCACCAGCCGACCATGACCAGCGTTGGCCCGAGATAGATGGTTACAAACTCAAGCCCGGACCGGGTTGCATATCCAACCGCGCCATAGAATGTCCATGCTGTGCAATAGATCGACAGAGACAGTGTATAGATCAACGGCGTGTGCAGCCATCGACTGCGCCCTTGTGCTGCCAGACGGTCCGCGACAAAGGCGACGATGAACAGCAGCACCACATACCCCAGGCACACCAGGACCAGCAGGTTCAGCGAAGCCATCTAGTTCAACCCTGACCATCACCCGGGCGCGACCAGGCCCGTGTGGTCTTGCCAAAGACAAGGATCGCAACAATCAACGCGGTCCAGACCGAGAAGACATAAATGATGGCACTGGACATCGCGATACCGGCATTTCCGGTCGCGCCGTCAGACACTGGTGACGTCCAGAGCAGCGGTAGCGCGAACAACAGCGCACCAAAGAGCGGCAGAATGCGCGCCGCGTCCATGAGGCGGCGGCGACGATAGCTTTGACGCTCCAGAAACACCGAGGGTTGCATCTGTTCGGTCAGGTCGTTCTCGGGGCCGCCGCCTGTCATTGGCGCGACGCTTGCGCCAGAAGGTCGCGCACCGCAGTCAACACTTCCGCATTGGAAAACGGCTTGGTCATGAAACGGCTGACCCCTGCCTTTTCGGCCATTTCCCGATCCCGCGATTGCCCGCGCGCGGTGAGCATGAGCACCGGCAACCCGGCGAGTTCAGGGATGTCGCGCAGGTCGCGCAGAATATCCATGCCACTCTTTCCCGGAAGCATCAGATCAAGAATGACCAGATCGGGCGATGCCGCCTGAACGACCTCGACCGCATCCGCACCATTGGAATGTGTATCAACCTCCCACCCGTCACGGGTGAGCAGAAATCTTATGGCTTCGATGATGTTCGGTTCATCCTCGATCAGCAGGACATTTCGCCCCATATGCGCCGTTCCTCCCCAGGGGCGCGCGTCGGTCGCGCAACTTTATTGCTTTTCACCCAACTTAACCTTGCTTCTATAACCCTGTCAAAAGCCTTCGCTCAGAATCGATGGTTCGCGACGGGCGCGACACTCGGAACGCGGGCAAACCCGACAACTGCTGCCAACCGGCTGAACCGCAACATTTTCATCTGAGTCTCCCGAAACAGGCAGAATCAGCATCGTGGATTGATAAAGCGGGTCTTGGTCAAACAGCGCGGTTCCCACCGGCTGTGCGATGGCCATGCAGTCAAACAGCATCGCGGATCGACCCAACTGAGACACACGGCGTCGGATCGGCATCAAAGGGCGACTCAGTGCTGTGAACACCGGCCAGAGGGGGCACGAGGCACCAAATCGCGGCAAGGCGAAGCCCTCGATCTGTTTACGATAGAGAATACTGCCCGATGAGTCGCAGACTACAAGACCGACATCACCGGACAAAACGCCATCCGGCATCGCAGCCAGTCGCCGGAACACCGCCGACAGCTCGGCCCCAAAGGCCTCGGCCAATGCGATCGGGTCAGGCCCGACCCGGCCGATCGCATCGCGGAACGCCCCCAGTGGCATCGCACGGGCGTCCTTTGAATAGCGTGTCAGAACATCACGCGCGATCAGCCGCGCGGCGCGCGAGGTCAGTTCGGGCGCGTCCCGCACCAGCGCGTCCGGCTCTGATGTGCCATCCTCGATCCGCACAAAGTGAAAGCCGCTTTGCGCAACAAAGGCCTCGACCTCTTCTTGTGGGGACCCGCGTCGTTCATCAGCGTCCTCGCTTTCATCCAGATAGGTCACCAGCGCCTTGCTGCTTTCGGCCAGCCGCAAACTGTCTTCGTTCAGGTTGTTGTGAAACCGCTCGCGCCACTCCTGCTCCAACTCTCCGGTCTCGGCCAGGATCGAGGCCGTTGATCGGATTGCGGCAGCCGTCGACAATACCTCGTGCAATGAGGCCGCGAGATGCGGATCATGGGTCAGCCGGTCAGACAGCATTTCCACCGCCCGTTCCAGCGACGCGATACGTCTGTGCCCGACTGCAAGCACCTCGGCCCAACCCGGAAATCGACCGGCAAACTCGTCTGCCCGGTCAACTTCTGCCGCCACAGCCCCTGCGTCAGCCGCCGCTTCGCGCAAGGTCGCGATCAATGCGGCCTCCGCTCCCTGCGTCAACATCGACGGCTCGACCCCCAGAAGCTGGGCAATGTCGAGCAGAAGCTTGCCGCCGATTCTGCGCCGGTTATGCTCGATTAGGTTGAGGTACGAGGCCGAGATACCCACTTGCCGTGCAAGATCGGCCTGTCGCATACCCGCAATTGATCGTCGCTCGCGGATCCGGCTGCCAGTCAGGGTGTCACGAGCCATGTCGCGGGAATCTCCTTTTCAGCGAGTTATCAATGGCTTTCTGCATTGCAACATAAGACAATTTACAAACCATCAGCGCGCCCTGTGTATTTATTTACAATATTATTGTTTTTTTCAAGCGACTTATTGCGCGATTTTCCATCGCCACCCAATACTGAGTTTGCACAATAGTGCCCGTGCGCATCATCACGTTATGACGCTGCACGGTCAAAACGGGAGGAATAAATGTCCAAATCGAACTTCACACGCCGCGGCGTGCTCAAGACGGGTGCCGCAACCGGAGCTGGCGTCGCATTGCCGACGATTTTTACCGCGTCGTCCGTGTCGGCCGTTACCAACGATCCGACCGGTGGCACGGTCACGCTTGGCTTTAACGTACCGCAAACCGGCGCCTATGCCGACGAAGGCGCCGACGAACTGCGCGCCTATGAATTGGCCGTTGAGCACCTGAATGGCGAGGGTGATGGCGGCATGCTCAGCACCTTCAATTCCAAGGCTCTGGATGGTACCGGCATTCTCGGCAAGAAGGTCGAATTTGTCACCGGTGACACGCAAACCAAATCCGACGCCGCCCGCGCCAGCGCCAAGTCGATGATTGAAAAAGACGGCGCCATCATGATCACCGGCGGCTCGTCCTCGGGCGTTGCGATCGCGGTTCAGGGTCTCTGCCAGGAAGCGGGCGTGATCTTTATGGCCGGTCTCACCCACTCCAACGACACCACCGGCAAGGACAAGAAGGCCAACGGCTTCCGTCACTTCTTCAACGCCTATATGTCCGGCGCAGCGCTCGCCCCGGTTCTGGAAAAAGCCTATGGTGCGGACCGCAAGGCTTATCACCTGACCGCCGACTACACTTGGGGCTGGACCCAGGAAGAGTCGATCAAGGCCGCGACCGAAGCTCTGGGTTGGGAAACCGTGAACACGGTCAAGACACCGCTGGCATCGACCGACTTCTCGTCCTACATCGCCCCGGTTCTGAATTCTGGCGCCGATGTGCTGATCCTGAACCACTATGGCGGCAACATGGTCAACTCGCTGACCAACGCCGTTCAGTTCGGGCTGCGCGAAAAACAGGCCAACGGCAAGAACTTTGAAATCGTCGTTCCGCTCTACTCGCGCCTGATGGCCCGTGGTGCCGGCGAAAACGTCAAAGGCATCTTTGGCTCGACCAACTGGCATTGGTCACTGCAGGACGATGGCTCCAAAGCCTTCGTGAAATCGTTCGGCACCAAATACGGCTTCCCACCAAGCCAGGCCGCCCACACCTGCTATGTGCAAACTCTTCTCTATGCCGATGCCGTCACACGCGCGGGCAGCTTTAACCCCTGCGCCGTCGGCGAAGCCTTGGAGGGCTTTGAGTTTGACGGTCTGGGTAATGGTCCGACACTGTATCGTGCCGGTGATCACCAGTGCTTCAAGGACGTTCTGGTTGTGCGCGGCAAAGAGAATCCGACCAGCGAATTCGACCTTCTCGAAGTTGTCGAAATCACGCCGGCAGCACAGGTCACCTATCCGATTGATCACCCGATGTTTGCAGGTGGTCAGCTGGGTGCGTGTAACCCCGGCGCCTGATTTTCCTGAAAATGGTCTGGCCGCGCAGTTTGCGGCCGGACCCATTTGATCCAGCGACGCGAACGGCATCGGTGCCTTTACTCGTGTCGCCCGGCAAACCCGAAGGTGGGGACCAATGGACGCAATCCTACTGCAAATTCTGAACGGGCTCGACAAAGGATCTGCCTATGCGCTGATCGCCTTGGGCCTCACCTTGATTTTCGGCACGCTTGGCGTGGTGAACTTTGCCCATGGCGCGCTGTTCATGATCGGTGCGTTCTGCGCTGTGACGCTGAACAAGCTGCTGACCATCGGCTACATCACCATCGACGAGACCCAGAAAGACTTTCTGGGCAATCCGCTCAAGGTTGAAAACACCTATATCGAAAGCTGGTTCGGCCCCGAAATCGGCGCTGCAATCATCGATTGGTCGGTTCCGCTTGCCATCCTGTTCTCGATCCCCATCATGATCGCCATCGGGTTCATCATGGAACGCGGACTGATCAAGCATTTTTACAAACGCCCACACGCGGATCAGATCCTTGTGACCTTTGGCCTCGCCATCGTGCTGCAAGAGGTGATCAAGTATTTCTACGGTGCCAACCCGATCCCGACCCCTGCCCCGGACATGTTCCGCGGATCGCTCGATTTCGGCGTCCTTCTTGGGTTTGAACCGAACGCCATCATCTATCCGTACTGGCGACTGGTCTATTTCCTGTTTGCCACGGTCATCATCGGCGCGGTCTTTGCCTTCCTGCAGTTCACCACCTTTGGGATGGTGGTGCGTGCGGGCATGGCTGACCGCGAAACCGTTGGACTATTGGGCATCAATATCGACCGTCGCTTTACCATCATGTTTGGCATCGCCGCCGCCGTGGCGGGGCTTGCCGGGGTGATGTACGCGCCGATCAACTCACCCAATTACCACATGGGTATGGATTTTCTTGTGCTGTCCTTTGTCGTCGTCGTCGTCGGCGGCATGGGCAGCCTCCCCGGCGCGGTCCTTGCGGGGTTCCTGTTGGGCATCCTTGAGAGTTTCGCCTCGATGAACGAAGTCAAATCCATCCTGCCCGGCATCGACCAGATCATCATTTACGTGGTCGCCATCATCATTCTACTCACCCGTCCTCGGGGCCTTATGGGCCGCAAGGGCGTGATGGAGGAATAAGCCATGCTCGGACTTAACAAACGAGACACAAGCCTGCTGATCGTGGTCGCCATCCTGACCATGTTCGCCCCTATCCTTCTGAACCCCTTCCCCGAAGGATCAGCCATGGCGCAATTCAACGCGGGATACCCCGACCTGATGCAGCGCTTTGTGATCTTTGGCATCTTTGCGGTCGGGTTCAACATTCTCTTTGGCCTGACCGGCTATCTGTCCTTTGGTCACGCGGCCTTTCTCGGGGTCGGCTCCTACTCGGCGGTCTGGATGTTCAAGCTGCTCAGCATGAATGTTGTTCCCGCGATCCTGCTGGCGGTCATCGTCTCCGGCCTGTTCGCGGTGGTGATCGGCTATGTTTCGCTGCGCCGATCAGGCATCTATTTCTCGATCCTGACGTTGGCCTTTGCCCAGATGTCCTTTGCGCTGGCCTATTCCGTTCTGACGCCGATCACCAATGGCGAAACCGGGCTTCAAGTTTATAATGACGATCCGCAGTACTTGATGGGGCCGAACAGTCCCAAGCTGACCAACCTGTTTGGACTGGAAATGCGGTCGACCTATACGCTGGATGTCGGTCCTTGGTCCTTTGATTTCAACGCCGGCTATTACCTCTGCGCGATCATCATGCTGATCGTCGTCTATCTCGCGATCCGCATCTTCCGCTCGCCTTTTGGTCTGATGCTCAAGGCTGTGAAGTCAAACCAACAACGGATGAACTATACCGGGCTCAACACCCGTCCCTACACGCTGGCGGCCTTCGTGATTTCCGGCATGTATGCCGGATTGGCCGGCGGGCTGATGGCCTCTATGGATCCACTTGCCGGGGCTGAGCGGATGCAGTGGACTGCCAGCGGCGAAGTCGTTCTGATGACCATCCTTGGTGGTGCTGGTACCTTGATCGGCCCGATCCTTGGTGCGGGCTTTATCAAGTACTTTGAGAACATCTTTTCCAAGATCAACGACACCGTCCTGCATCAATGGTTCAGCGTTCTGCCCGATGGCCTTGAAGACGCACTGGTGTTCATCGTGCACCCATTCATCGGCAAGGGCTGGCACCTGACCCTCGGCATCCTGTTCATGCTGGTGGTGATCTTCCTGCCCGGCGGGTTGGTCGAAGGTGGTCAACGCATCGCAGCCTGGTGGCGCGGCAAGCGGTCTGGCACCAAAGGTGACAACGCCAAATCCACTGAGCCAGCGGAATAAGGAGACGACACATGAGTATCCTTGAAGTCAAAGGCGTCAACAAACGCTTTGGTGGTCTGCAGGCCCTTGGAGATGTGAACCTCTCGGTGGCTGAAAACACTGTGCACGCGATCATCGGCCCCAACGGCGCGGGCAAATCGACCCTGCTCAACTGCCTAGTGGGCAAGCTGATCCCCGATACCGGCAGCGTCCTGTTTGATGGCCAATCGGTTCTCGGACTGGCGCCCTATGAAATCAACCAGATGGGCATTTCCCGCGTGTTTCAGACTCCGGAGATCTTTGGCGATCTGACCGTCATGGAAAACATGATGATCCCCTGTTTTGCCAAGCGGGACGGATCGTTCGAAATGAACGCCATCGTGTCGATCCCGTCGCAAACGGACGTGGTGGAAAAAGCCGAAGCGATGTTGATCGACATGAACATGATCGACAAACGTGACATGCATGCAGCTGCAATGTCCCGTGGTGACAAACGGCGTCTGGAAATCGGCATGTGCCTGTCGCAGGAACCCCGCCTGCTGTTGCTGGACGAACCGACGGCCGGGATGGCACGGGCCGACACCAATAACACCATCGACCTGCTCAAGCAGATCAAGGAAGAACGCGACATCACCATCGCCATCATCGAACATGACATGCACGTGGTGTTCTCGCTCGCTGACCGGATCACGGTTCTGGCGCAAGGCACCCCATTGGTCGAGGACGCCCCCGAAAACATCCGGGGCAACCCCAAGGTCCGCGAAGCCTATCTCGGCGAGTCGGCGTAAGGAGTCAGACACATGAACGTCAAACCGGACTTTTCCAAAAACGCCAATCAGGCAACAACCGCGCCAGCCTTTCTCTCGGTCTGGGATCTGCATGCCTACTATGGTGAAAGCTATATCGTTCAGGGCATCAGCTTTAACGTCCACGAAGGCGAGATCCTTGCGCTCTTAGGCAGAAACGGCGCGGGCAAGACATCGACCTTGCGCTCTATCGCGCGCCTTGGCGATCCACAGGTGCGCCAGGGCGAAATCTGGCTGGACCATCAGCCGTTGCACAAAATGGCCAGTTACGAAGCAGCGTCCGTCGGACTGGGCCTCGTACCAGAAGACCGCAGGATCATCGCCGGCCTCACTGTCGAGGAAAATCTGAAACTCGCCCAGATCGCACCGCCGATCGGTTGGTCGATTGAGCGGGTCTATGATCTGTTCCCCCGTCTGGGCGAGCGCCGGATGCAAGAAGGCGTGACGCTGTCTGGTGGTGAACAACAGATGCTGGCCATCGCCCGGGCGCTGACGCGGGACATCAAGGTGCTCTTGCTGGATGAACCCTATGAAGGGCTGGCACCGGTGATCGTGGATGAGATCGAAAAGACGCTGATCCACATCAAGGAACAGGGCATGACCACCGTTATCGTCGAGCAGAACGCCGTCCGCGCGCTCGAACTCGCGGATCGTGCGGTCATTCTGGACACCGGCGGTATCGTCTTTGATGGATCTGCCGCAGAGGTTCTTGAAAACGAAGAACTTCGCTCCGAGTATCTGGCGATCTGAACCGTCTGCGGTTCAAACCACCCCGCCGCACGACCAACTAGCCGACAAGACGCGGGCCCCTTACGGCCCGTGTTGGTAGATCGTATCCTTTCGGTCGGCACTAGCATCAACAAGAGGTCCGTTTTGAGTACATTTTGCAACAATTCTGCATACCAGCGAATGTCCGCATAGATAAATTAGGTTTCGGATTAATGACTTGCTCTAAGCTGGCCGCGTTAGCTGTCGTCGTTCGCAAGCACGAACTGCTACTTGTTCGTAGAAAGAATGAACCCGACGCGGAGCTTTGGGGGTCCCAAGCGGTTATGTCGACTTGGTGAAAGCACAGGTGCCGCAGCCTGTCGCGAGCTGTTTGAATAAACAACCGTTCATGCCAAACCATCACGTACTTTTATCGGCCTAGATACGATCATTACGAATACCCAAGGCAGCACGGGATTTCACCTATATTTGGTCGCTGTGGCACGTGACTATATTTCCGGCGAGCCAGCCGCGAGAGATGATATCTCTGAAGGGCAGCTTCAACTCAGCCAAGATATAGATACAATGCTTGAAATGACCCTCAGGCATCAAACAATGGAGCTCTCAACATGAAGAAGACCGTACTTATTAGCGGAGGCTCCAGAGGGATCGGCAGGGCCACGGCTATCGCGATGGCTAAAAAGGGATGGCAAGTCGCCTACACGTTTCGTTCCGGTATTGAGGCGGCGAAGCAAACTAAGATGTTTATCGAAGATACTGGCGGCAAAGCCTTTTTGATCCAAGGTGATACATCAAGTGAGGCAGATGTATTGGCTGCGTTTGATGAAACCCATAAGTTCTTTGGCAGTCTTGATGCTGTCGTCGTGAACGCAGGTGTCGTCGCGCCGTCGATGCCGTTATCTGAAATGCCAATCGAGCGTCTTCAGATGATGTTCAATACAAACGTTTTGGGATCATTTCTCTTCGCACGCGAAGCGTCTCGGCGGTTGCCGAGCCAAAAGGTTGGTAAGACCGGGTCTATCGTCCTGGTATCTTCCGCTGCCGCACGCCTCGGATCTCCCTTTGAGTATGTTGACTACGCTGCGAGTAAAGGAGCCATGGACACTTTGACATTAGGATTATCCAAAGAGCTTGCCAGTCAAAACATCCGAGTAAATGCCGTTAGGCCAGGACTTATCGAAACGGAAATACATGCGAGCGGTGGGCAGCCGGACCGTGCTGAACGACTTGGCCAGAATGTCCCGATGGCGAGACCTGGCACAGCACAAGAGATCGCCGATGCGATTGCCTGGCTTTGCAGCGACGAGGCGTCTTATTGCACTGGTAGCATCCTTGACATCGCTGGTGGCCGATAATCACTTCTGTTGAAAGCCGGCATTGGCTACGCTTATAAAATGTCCGGCTTGTCCCACACTGCCGACATTCGGGGCGATTCACGATTCGGTAAAACAATGCGGGCACGCAGATATAAGATCAGTACCAGTTGCGAAAAAGGGTGCTGTATTGGCCCACCTTTCACAGCGCAATACGGGCGATTTTCCTAAACTTGCTTAAAGGTGATGACGTGTGTCGCCTTCAGATTTTACCATTTGATAACCCACCCCGGGACAATCTGGACATTGGGTGAGGGCTCCACAAATGAATGGAGCAATCAAATGAATATCTCGATTGCGCTGCCGGCAATGGCGCCACAATCAACAGGCCATCCGGCCTCGCTGCCACCTGATCCTGTTCAGCCAGACATTGCGAAAACCGTAACTCCTGCTTCCGATGGCGCAGCATCTGGGCAGACCGGACAACGACAGACCGGGAATGGCGATCAACAGGAAACCGCGCCCCCGTCCGCAATTCAGATCAAGATCATGGAGATGCTGGACCAGCAGGCGCGTGAACTGGAACAGCAGCCGGAGCCATAGGACACCCTATTGCGCGGTCCATCCTCCATCTATCGGGATTGCCGCGCCTGTGAGGTTATGCGCCAACGGACTACACAGCCACAACGCCAGCGCGCCGATTTCCGAAGGGTCGGACCCGCGCAGGCTGGGTTGTTTTTCCTTCAGCAGGTCGGCGATCACCGCGTCGCGATCACCACCGAACGCATCAAGGCGATCGGCAATCTGCGGCTCGATGATTGCTGTGTTGGTCCACCCCGGACAAATACAGTTGACGGTCACGCCCCCCTTGGCGCGGTCTCCCTTTGCCGCGTGCTCTAGTGCGGCAACCTTGGACAATCCGACCAACCCATGTTTCGCCGCCACATAGGGTGCCTTGTACTTGCTGGCCACAAGTCCATGCACAGAAGAAATATTGATGACGCGCCCATAACCACGCCGGACCATCTCGGGCAATGCCGCCTGCATCGTGTGAAACGCAGCACTCAGGTTGACCGCGAGGATCGAATCCCATGTCTCGGCTGGCATCTTGGTCAACGGTGCGGTGTGTTGGATTCCCGCGTTGTTCACGAGGATATCGGCACCACCCCAATAGGAAACGGCACGCATCAGATCGCCGATTTCCTCGGGGTTGCGCAGATCACCCGGAAAAAACTCTGCCTGTGGCGCACCCACCTGAGTCAGATGCGTGCAAACCTCATTGATCTGTGCATCGCCAGCCAACCCATGCAGCGCGATCCGCACACCTGCCCCAGCAAGCGCCTCGGCGATCGCGAGGCCAATGCCCTGCACTGATCCCGTGACCAGCGCCGTCTTACGTGACAAATCCGTCATTTGCTGTCCTCCAATGCCTTGCGCAGCTCAGTCTTGAGTACTTTGCCATAGTTATTCTTGGGAAGTTCATTGAGCGTGATGTACTCCTTGGGCCGTTTGAACCGTGCGATATTGTCGATGCACAAACGGTCGAGGTCCTCGGGCGATGCAGTTCCCACAACAAAGGCCACGACGCTTTCGCCCCATTCGGGATGTGGACGCCCCACCACCGAAACCTCGCGCAGTTCGGGATGTGTCAAAAGCACCTCTTCGACCTCACGCGGATAGACGTTCGACCCGCCGGTTATGATCATGTCCTTGGAGCGGTCCTGCATGGTCACGTATCCATCCACGTCCATAAACCCCATGTCTCCTGTCATCAGCCAGCCATTGATCACGGTTTTCTCGGTTGCCTCCGGGTTTTCCCAATACCCCGGCATGACAACGTCACCGGAAACCATGATCTCTCCGTGGGTGCCTGCAGGAACCGGCATGCCCTTCGCATCTCCGATGCGGACCTCGACTGGCGTTTGCGCGCGGCCCACACTGGCCAGCCGCTCGCGCCATCGCGGATGGGTCCGATCAGTTACATCGTGACGGGATAAGGCCGTGATCCCCATCGGGCATTCCCCCTGACCATAAATCTGAACAAAGATCGGCCCGAAGTGGTCAACGGCTTCGATAATGTCGGCGTTATACATCGGCCCCCCGGCGTAAACGACAGTGCGCAGCCCCTCGCCGGTTTCGCCTGTGGCCATTGCCGCCTCTGTCATGCGCTTGACCATAGTGGGGGCCGCGAACATCTGGCTGCGCCCGAAATGCCGGGCAAGGTCAAAGATTTCAGCAGGTTCAAACCCGCCGGATACCGGGCAGACGTGGCGTGCGCCGTTCAGCACATGGATCATGTTATAGAGGCCCGCACCATGGCTCATCGGAGCGGCGTAGATCACTGCGTCATCGGCGTTTACCGTATCGACGTCGACCGAATAGGCCAGCGACACCGCGATCAGCATCCGATGAGTGATCATCACGCCTTTGGGTCGCCCTGTGGTGCCGGAGGTATAAAACAACCATGCCAGATCATCGGCGCTGCGCCAGACTGGCGTCTCGACAGGGTCGGCCTCAAACACCTGTCCGTAGTCCACGCCGCCGGCGACGACGACGCGGCAGGCAACCTGCGCATCGGTCAGAGAATCAGCCAGCGCCGATGTCGCAACGACCAAAGACGCGCCCGAATCCTGCAAGATATAGGCCGCTTCGCGCCCGTGCAGCTTGGCATTGATCGGAACTGCGACCGCACCAGCGTACCAGATGCCAAATTGGACGATGAGGTAGTCCGGGCAGTTCTTCATGAACATCGCGACGCGATCGCCCGGCACAATGCCCTGCGCTTGCAGCCATCCCGCAACCCGCGCCGCACGAACATGAAATCCGCCATAGTCCGCGACATGCTCGTTGCCCAGAAACAACGCAGGCCGGTCCGGATGCGCCTGCGCCTGCCGGGACAACCAGTTACCAAGGTTCATGTTACCCACCCTCTGCCATGATCGTGTCTGTAACATGTATCCGGATTTGCGCCGCGCTGACCACCGTCGTGTCGCAGGTGCCAGATCAGATGTTTCTTAGCCGTTCGCATTTTCAAGGAGACAAAGGCAGGCATGAAACCGGCGCAAATGATCCCAGCGGGACCATCCAGAAGCCGTCGCGACGCCAGCACTGGCAATTTTGCCAATTAGTCGCCATGTTGTGCAGAATGAACGGTGCTTTTCACAGGCAAGAGCTTGCCCTATAAGCGCCGACACGAAAAACCCGCGGGACAGGCGGGCACAGCAGAACCGGTCGAGGACATCATGACAGACACCAAACACGAGTCGGACGTGGCATTCATCAAGGCGCTTGCCGAATTGCTGCGAGAAAACGACCTTACGGAAGTGCAGGTCAAACGTGACTATGGCGAAGATGACAGCCTGAATGTCCGTGTCAGCCGCGTGACACCCGCAGCCCCGGCGCCTGTGCAGATGGCCATGCCAGCGGCGCCTGCGGCGCTCGCAGCTCCGGCGGCTCCTGCCGTGGCCGAAACGGCCGAAGACCCGGCCAGCCATCCCGGTGCGGTCCTGTCACCGATGGTCGGAACGGTCTATATGCAGCCTGAACCGGATGCGCCCGCCTTTGTCAGCGTCGGCGCCAGCATCTCCGAAGGTGATACACTGCTGATCGTAGAAGCGATGAAGACCATGAACCATATCCCGGCCCCCAAATCTGGCACGGTCAAGCGGATCCTGGTCGAGGATGGTGCCGCAGTGGAATACGGCACCCCGCTCGTCATCATCGAATAAGGCAGTCTCATGTTTGACAAGATCCTAATTGCCAATCGCGGGGAAATCGCCCTTCGTGTGGTCCGTGCCGCGCGCGAAATGGGCATTGCCTCGGTCGCGGTTCATTCGACTGCGGACAGCGATGCCATGCATGTGCGCATGGCCGATGAATCGATCTGTATCGGCCCACCGCCAAGCGGCCAAAGCTATCTGTCGCTGCCGGCGATCATCTCGGCCTGCGAAATCACCGGCGCGCAGGCGATCCACCCCGGTTACGGCTTTCTGTCTGAGAATGCGAATTTTGTGCAGATCGTCGAAGATCACGGGCTGACCTTTATCGGCCCCACCGCCGAACACATCCGCATCATGGGCGACAAGATCACCGCCAAGGACACGATGAAGGCGCTTGGCGTGCCTTGTGTGCCCGGCAGCGAAGGCGGCGTGCCGGATCTGGCCACCGCTGAGCGGATCGGCGAAGAGATCGGCTATCCGGTGATCATCAAGGCCACCGCAGGTGGCGGCGGCAAAGGCATGAAAGTGGCCGCAACCGCCGCCGACATGGAGCGCGCATTTCAGACTGCGCGGGCCGAGGGCAAAAGCAATTTCGGCAACGATGAAGTTTATATCGAGAAATACCTGACCACACCGCGCCATATCGAGATTCAGGTCTTTGGCGACGGCAAGGGCAAGGCCGTGCATTTGGGTGAACGGGATTGTTCGCTGCAAAGGCGGCATCAGAAGGTCTTCGAAGAAGCCCCCGGCCCTGTGATCACCCCCGAGGAGCGCGAAAGGATCGGCAAGGTCTGCGCCGATGCCGTCGCCCGCATCAACTATATCGGTGCGGGAACCATCGAGTTTCTTTATGAAAATGGCGAGTTCTATTTCATCGAGATGAACACGCGACTGCAGGTCGAACACCCGGTGACCGAGGGCATATTCGGTGTCGATCTCGTGCGCGAACAGATCCGTGTGGCCGCCGGATTGCCGATGTCGTTTACCCAGGACGATCTGGTCATCAATGGTCACGCGATCGAAGTGCGGATCAATGCCGAGAAACTGCCAAACTTTTCGCCCTGCCCCGGCAAGATCACCCAGTATCACGCCCCCGGCGGATTGGGTGTGCGCATGGATAGCGCGCTCTATGACGGCTATTCGATCCCACCCTATTACGACAGCCTGATCGGAAAGCTGATCGTGCACGGTCGTGACCGCCCCGAAGCGTTGGCGCGTTTGAACCGGGCCTTGGGCGAGCTGATTGTCGATGGGGTGGACACCACCATCCCCCTGTTCATTGAACTGCTCGAAGAGCCGGACATCCACAGCGGCAATTATAACATTCACTGGCTGGAGCACTGGCTGGAAACGCATCTGGCCGACGGATAACCCCCCGGCGGCCCGGTGGCTTCGGTGAGACGCGGATGACACTGACACCCGAGCTTTTGTTGCGCGGCTATACCATCGGAATTTTCCCGATGGCCGAGCATCGCGATGATGCCGAGATTTTCTGGGTTGATCCCAAGCGTCGCGGCATCATACCGCTGGACGGGTTTCATATATCACGATCCCTGCGCCGTCGCCTGTTGCGGTGCGGGTTCGACATCCGGATCGACACCGCTTTTGCCGACGTTGTCGATGGCTGTGCAGATCGGGCCGAAACATGGATCAACGCGGAAATCCGCCAGCACTATATCGCGTTGCATCGGGCAGGATACGCGCATTCGCTCGAAGTCTGGGACGGCACCGATCTGGTTGGCGGTGTCTATGGCGTAACGGTCGGAGCTGCGTTCTTTGGCGAAAGCATGTTCTCGCGGCGGACTGACGCCTCAAAGATCGCACTTGCGTATCTGGTCGACCGGCTGCGTCAGGCAGGATTTCAGCTGTTTGACACGCAGTTCCTGACTGAGCATCTTGCGTCACTCGGGGCAGTCGAGATACCACGTGGCAGCTATCATGAACGGCTTGATGAGGCGATTGCGCTACACGCCGACTTTGGCGGCCCGCCGGTTCCAACCGCTCAGGACGTGATACAGCGCAATACCCAGACATCATAGCGGCTGTGATCCAGCGCATTCAGCGCCGGGGAAGATGCAATCATCCAGCCCTGAAAATCGACCTCCGAAGCATCGATATCGCGGATGATCAGAAAGGCAAAAGCATCGCCCGTTGGGTTCTCCGCGGGATAGCGGCAATCGGCAAGCTCGACGGTCAGACCAAAGGCATCCACCGCCCCGCCAGAAGGCACCGTGATATCAATGGTTTTCCCATCAACCTTGTCCAGAGCACGCAGAACCGCACCGGGAGCCGATACGGCATTCTGATGCTGCGCCGCCAACGGCGACGCCATAACAGCGCTTAGCGCCAGCGCGATCAGATTTCGGATCACTCGTCGCCTCCGCTGCCTGCCACAAACTTGACCAACAGCGAAATCAAGCTCACAGCCCCTTGGGTGTCTTCGATCGCGTCGCCGGCCTCGAAAAAGAACGGTGAGCCACCCGGCATGATTTCAACGAAGTTGCCGCCGAGAAGCCCCTCGGATGAAACGATTACCGCGCTGTCATCCGGTACCGGAATGCCCTCGAGTACAGAGAACGTCGTGTCCGCGCGATAGGTTTCTGGGTTTAGTTCCACCTCGGTGACCGTGCCGATCTTGACCCCGGCCAGCCGGACATCGGTGCCGACACTGACGCCTTCAAGCGAGCGGAAACTGGCGTTCAGCTCATAGCCTGCCCCAGAGCCTGACAGCCCGGTTGCCTGACCGGCATAAAGGGCAAATGCCACCGCCCCGGCCAGAACTGCGCCGCCGACGGCGATTTCGGTTGTGTTGTGCGACATGTCGCGCTCCGTTGATGTGCCGAGTTTACTCGGGGCTCCACGCCTCGTAATCGCGCCGCGGCGCAGGTTCCGCCCGGCGGATCGATCCGGACGGTGCATAGGCAAGCGCGGTTCCGGTCAGGTTTTCCTGATGCGGGATTTCCCAAGGCTTGTGTGCAAGGGGTTTATCAGTTGGCGGCTCATCCCACGTGTGGTGCAGCCAGCCATGCCAATCAGGGCTGACCCGGCTTGCCTCGACTTCGCCGTTGAAGATAACCCAGCGTTTGCTGTCATCAGCATTGCGGTAGAACACGTTGCCTTGCTCGTCTTCACCCACCTTGACGCCCTTGCGCCATGTAAAGATCTGGGTGTTCAGGGTCTGCCCGTTCCACCAGGTCACCGCGCGCAGTAGAGAGTTGAGAATGCCCATGAAAGCCTCCGAGAATTCGTTCCTGATATGACGCATCCCGCGCTAAAGGTCCAGTGTCACCGATCGCGCAAGGCCCATTGCCGCAATTCTTCGCCTTGCCAGATGCGCGCGCTGACTTTTGCGTTTCTGCCGCGCCGCAACAAATGACGAGACTTCAGAGGCTTCACAGCTTGATTTCCCCTGCCAAGCTCGTCACCTTGCCCACGCGACAGCCACAGGAACTCTCATGACCAACACCAGAATCGGAATCATTGGCGGCTCGGGGCTCTACGAAATTGACGGGCTGAAAGACGCCGAATGGCAACAGGTCGATAGTCCTTGGGGCAAACCGTCTGACGCCATTCTCACCGGGGTTCTCGATGGGGTCGACATGGCGTTTCTGCCGCGTCACGGTCGCGGCCATGTCCATTCGCCCAGCACCGTTCCGTATCGCGCCAATATTGATGCGCTAAAGCGGTTGGGTGTGACGGATGTAATCAGCGTTTCTGCCTGCGGTTCGTTCCGTGAACAGATGGCACCCGGCGATTTCGTGATCGTGGATCAGTTTGTTGACCGCACGTTTGCGCGCGAAAAATCATTCTTTGGCACAGGCTGCGTCGGCCATGTAAGCCTCGCCCATCCGACCTGTCCGCGCCTTGGAGATGCCTGTGAAACTGCCGCACGCGATGCCGATATCACCGTTCATCGTGGCGGCACCTATCTCGCGATGGAGGGGCCGCAATTCTCGACCCTCGCGGAATCGCGCATGTATCGCGAAAGCTGGGGCTGTGACGTGATCGGCATGACCAATATGCCCGAGGCGAAGCTCGCCCGCGAAGCAGAGCTTTGCTATGCATCGGTCGCTATGATCACCGACTATGACAGCTGGCACCCGGATCACGGCGAAGTCGATATCTCGGATATCATCGCGACGTTGACCGGGAACGCGGACAAGGCCCGATCACTTGTCCGTCGCCTGCCTGACCTCTTGGGATTCGAGCGCGAGCCCTGCCCGCATGGCTGTGACCGCGCACTTGAGTACGCGATTCTGACTGCGTCCGACGTACGCGATCCTGCGCTGGTGGCCAAACTGGACGCAGTTGCAGGCCGCGTGTTGTAGCACCTCGGACGTGCAAAGCGATCGAAGGGTCAGCTGTCGGCAGCTTCCGTTGGAGGTTCGCTGTCTTGCCCCGCAAAGTCGCGCGGCTCGACAACTCCAAGGGCACGGCGCAACGCCACATCCCACGGCACGCCGATATCAGCCGGGCAGCTCTGCATCTCAATCTGCTTGGCGGCCGCACTTTTTTCCGGCCCACAGCGTTCAAAGACCGTTTCCGGAACCATATTGGAGAAGCTCGCGAAATTGAATGCGCTTAGTTCAGGCTTGCTTTCGGGAATCAAAGAACTGCGGACCGTACAGACGCGCTGGCGACGATTAAGATGGCTGGCCATCCTGCATTCGCAAAACTTCGGCGTCTCAGCATGTTCGGTATCCTTGCGGATCTGGGTCATCAGGCCAGCGAGCCGCAGCTGAGCGGTCTGCTTGCCCACGTCGGTCTTCATGAGCTCGACCAAGGACGTGGTGTCCTGAAGCGATGCGCCGCCAGCTAAGAGGCCTAAGAAATCGGGCATCAATTCCCGCATGGAATTGGCATATATCGCGTCGACGCGAACCTCGCTGACGAAATCTTCATTCAGCTTCAGACCACAAATCCATTTGAATCGAATCGGCTGGCGTGCACCGCATTGACATCAGACCGCCGCTCTGGCCATCTGGACAGCGCAACAACTACTGGACAGATCATGCCGATTGACCTCTGGCTGACCTTCGTCGTCGCCTCCACTGCATTGCTGCTGATTCCAGGTCCGACTGTGCTCTTGGTACTGAGTTATGCCCTATCCAAAGGACGCAGCGTCGCACTTGCTTCGGCGGGTGGTGTTGCCTTGGGTGATCTCATCGCGATGAGTGCCTCGCTCGCCGGTCTGGGCGCACTGGTCGCTACCTCTGCCACTTTGTTCTCGATACTGAAATGGGTGGGGGCGGCGTATCTCGTCTGGCTGGGCATCAAACTGCTGCGTAGCGCGCCTTCTGAAGGGCTGGACACCATCACAACCGAACGCGAGGTTACGCCGCGCAGCGTCTTTACCCACGCGGCGGGTGTGACCGCGCTGAACCCGAAATCCATCGCGTTCTTCATCGCCTTTGTCCCGCAGTTTCTGCAAACCGGGTCGCCGATGCTTCCGCAGTTTGCCATTCTCATCAGCACCTTCGTCATGCTCGCGGCGCTAAACGCCTTGGCCTATGCGCTGTTGGCGGACAAGTTGCGGCAAACCGTGCGTAAACCGGCGGTGATCACGGCGCTCACGCGCAGTGGCGGTGTGACTCTTATCGGGATGGGCCTGTTTACCGCATTGCTGCGCCGACCCACCTGAACCACAAGCTTGCGCAAGGCTGCGCAATAGGCCAAACGCATGGCGACTTGCAGCAAACGGGAACCGTCATGCCCAGAAACACCTCTGTCCGCGACTATATCCGCACAGTCGTCGATTTCCCCAAGGAAGGGATCATGTTTCGCGACGTGACCACGCTGTTTGCGGACCCGCGCGGTTTTCGCATGGCGATCGACCAGATGCTGCATCCTTATGCAGGCGAGCGGATCGACAAGGTGGTCGGGCTTGAGGCCCGGGGCTTTATCCTCGGCGGCGCAATTGCGCACCAGCTTAGCGTGGGATTTGTGCCGATCCGCAAGAAAGGCAAGCTGCCTGGCACCACGATCAGTCAGGACTACAAGCTGGAGTATGGCGAGGCGATTGTCGAAATCCACGATGATGCAATTCAGGCCGGTGAAAAGGTCTTGGTGGTCGACGATCTATTGGCCACTGGCGGCACAGCTGCGGCGGGCATCAAACTGATCGAGCGGCTTGGCGGCGAGATCATCAGCTGCGCCTTTATCATTGACCTCCCTGATCTTGGAGGGCGCAAGGTTCTCGAAGAACTCGGCATGGATGTGCATGCCCTCTGTGCATTCGAAGGCGACTGATCGCGCCCGATCTGAACGATATCACAGTTTTTCCATCACGTAATGTTGATTGGAAAACGAACGACCTCGTTACTTAGGCGCCGATGGCGCCAAGTCAAGACAATCAGCATCGGAAAATCGGTGATCCAATTTTGGTGCCGGGGCGTATTCCTTTCAATGTCACACACGGCATTGCTCAACAGCTTGAGGATTACACCCATGTTTCGCAAAACCGCTTTCTCTCTGACTGCTGCCATGATGATGGCGGGTGCCGCCCTTGCCGGCGGCCATTCCAAAGACATCGTCGACACTGCCATCGGTGCAGATGATTTCAATACACTCGTGGCCGCAGTACAGGCCGCTGGTCTGGTGGATACCCTGAAAGGCGAAGGACCGTTTACAGTGTTTGCGCCAACAGACGCAGCGTTCGCAGCATTGCCGGAAGGCACGGTCGAGATGCTTCTCAAACCAGAGAACAAGGACCAGTTGGTTGCGATCCTCACCTATCACGTTGTGGCAGGCAAGGTGATGTCAAGTGACCTGAGCGACGACATGGCGGCCACAACCGTTCAGGGCGGCGACATCATGATCGACCTCGACAACGGCGTCATGGTTAACGATGCAACCGTCGTCTCGGCAGATATCGAGGCCGACAACGGTGTTATTCACATCATCGATAAGGTGATCATGCCCAAGTGATCACGCGCATCGCCGCGTGGCGACCCCTCATCTAGCCACGCACGATCAACCGGCGATCCGAAAGGCTCGCCGGTTTTGTTATGGGCCGAGCACGGCGCCTGGGTTCATGATGCCGAGAGGGTCCAGCGCCTTCTTTATCACGCGCATCGCCGCGAGCTTGACGGGATCACCATATCTTTCGAGATCATCGACCTTCATCCGCCCGATCCCGTGTTCGGCACTGATTGAACCGTCACATGCCGCGACGAGATCATGGAGAGCACGCTTGATCGCACCGCTTTGATGTTTGTACGCCTCCCGGTTCGTGCCTTTTGGTGGGAACACGTTGTAGTGCAGGTTGCCGTCCCCGACATGGCCAAAGCAGTTGATGCGAAGGTCTCCGAACCCGGAAACCAGCTCACGGCCCTTCTCGATGAAGTCAGGCAGCGCGCCCAACGGGATGGAGACATCATGGCTCGACACTGACCCGATCAGGCGGTTGGCCTCGGGCAACTGCTCGCGTACGGTCCAAAAGTCTTCATGCTGCGTCTCTGACTGCGCGATGAGGCCATCCTGCACCAAACCCGTTTCAAGTGCCTCTTCAAACAGACTGGCCAACTGCTCTTGCGGGTCCACTGCCGCAACGAGACCAAGTTCGATCAACACACACCACTCCGGCGGCTCACGGAAAGGTTGCCGAATATCTGGCAGCGTTTCGGTCAGAAACTCAAAACCTTGCCTGTGCAAAAGTTCAAAGGCGCTGACACCCTCGCCAAGCCTCTCGCGTGCGAGTGACAGCAATTCGATCGCAGCGCGCGGCGATGGAACAACCAAGATCGCTGTCCCGGTCGAGGCAGGGATTGGTGCCAGCTTGAGTGCCGCGGCGGTAATCACGCCAAGCGTTCCTTCGGAGCCGATCAAGAGATTGCGCAGGTCATAGCCGGTGTTGTCCTTGCGCAGCC
Organism: Sedimentitalea sp.; assembly: GCF_039973035.1. NCBI lineage: Bacteria > Pseudomonadati > Pseudomonadota > Alphaproteobacteria > Rhodobacterales > Paracoccaceae > Sedimentitalea > Sedimentitalea sp. The sequence goes on along the minus strand of NZ_JBDWLR010000088.1, from coordinate 131,393 downwards.
GCGTCAATCCGTTCCAAATCTGCCCATCCGGCAACACCGCCTCAAGCCCAAGGCACAGATCCCGCGTATTCCCGTAGCGCAGAACATTCACGCCGCCCGCATTGGTCGCAAGGTTGCCTCCGATCCGCGCGGATCCTTCGGACGCGAGCGACAGGGGAAACAGACGTCCCGATGCGCGCGCCGCCGCCTGAACGTCGGCCAAAACCGCGCCAGCCTCTGCAACAATCACGTTTTCCTCGGGATAAACCGCGCGGATGGCCGACATACGCTCCAGCGACAGGATCAGGGGGGCAGGTCCGTCCGGCTTCACCTGAGCCCCGACCAATCCGGTTCCCCCGCCATAGGGTACAACCCCGACGCGTGCTGCATTGGCCGCTTTGATCAGGGTCGAAACCTCATGCGCATTGCGCGGGCACGCCAGCAGACCGCCCTGCCCGTTCAAACGGCCGCGCGGCTCTTCCAGATAGCGCGGCTCAACAGGGCGAAATACGTCCGTGGATATCGACCCATTCAGGGACGCGACAAAATGATCGTCGGCGGGATTGAGGCTCATCCAGCGAACCTCGCGTTCGAATCAATCCTGGTCCGACAGGTACGCCGGCTCAAGAACCACGACCGTCGGGCGGTCAGGCAAGTCCCGCAAAGACAATTCAATATGGGATATACCGGGGCGCTGAATAGCGAACTCATCTGTCATGCCACCTAGAAATGAATCGAGCGTGTAACTGCTGAACCAGTGCATCGGGATGACCACCGAGGATTTCAGCCGTTTCAGGATACTGATCATCTCAGGCAGCGGCAACGTCATACCGCCATCGACTGGGGCCATGACCACATCCAGTCGCCCGATTGCCGCGAATTGCTCATCATTCGGCACATGGTGCAAATGACCGAGATGGCCGATGCACAATCCTGCGACCTCGAAGATGAAGATCGAATTGCCTTTTTCCTCTATCCCGCTGAATTGCGAGCGGATGTCGGTCGACACGTTGCGCACAAGCATTTCGCCCAGATCGAGATGATGCTCGATCCCTTCTCCGAACGCGCCCCAACCGGGCAACACATGTGGGATCGCCGGATCGGGAAAGGCCGTCCAATGGGTATCATGGGCGTGATTCATCGTAACAACGTCGGGGATCATGTTGGCAGAGCCGATAAAGCCGGTGAAATCGGTGACGGCATTCAGCCCAGCAGGCGTTTGCAGAAGGAAGCTGGCATGGGCGACATATGACAAACGCACGGAGTATTCAGGCACAGGCTCCTGCCACGCGGCTTTGTGCACAAAGGTCATACCCGGCGTCGCATCCGCGATGGCGATACAATGGCTTGGTCGTCGGTCCTGCGCGTAAAGCGGGGCACAGAGCAACATCGGAAGTATCAAGGATAGAGCGCGTAGTACCATCATGAGCAAAGAGGATAGAACGTGCGGGTCGAAAGTCAGCCCCTCATCCTCAATTTTCGGGTGTGCGCCCCTGCTTCCTAGCCCGCGTCGGTCCGCCCGCGCCGATCACTGCGCAAGGATGCATATAAAACATGCGTCCGCCAACGCCCGTTGATCTGCAAGTATGACTGCGCAACGCCTTCGTATTTGAACCCGGACTTTTCCAGCAATCCGCGCGAGGCGGCGTTTTCGGGCAGGCACGCGGCCTCGATCCGGCTAAGATCAAGTTGCGAGAACGCGTAATGGACCACTGCCCCGATAGCTTCGCGCATGTATCCCTGCCGCGCGAACGGTGCACCCGTCCAATAGCCAAGTGTCCCGGCCTGTGCTGGCCCACGCCTGATATTGTCCAGCGTGATCGCCCCAACCAGAGACTGGTCGTCGCGTCGGAACAGGAACAATGGCACCGCCGACCCGTTGCCAATGGATCGCTGCGCCCAATAGACCCTGTTGGTGAACCCCTTACGGCTCAGGTGGTCGCTGGCCCAGACCGGCTCCCATTGGGTGAGGAAATCACGGCTGGCGTCGCGCATGGCAGACCAATTTCGAAAATCCGAATGCACCGGCGGGCGCAGGGTCAGACGCTCGGTCTCGAGCTTGAGCTTGCGTTTGGCCAGAAGCATCAGACCGGCATCAGGCTGCGCGCCTTCCCTGCAAATCTGCCAATGTGGGCGCGCTGTCGATCGGCCCATACAGTGCCAGCGCCGCTGGCGCGTTGGCCGCGATTGTCTCGGCAAACTCTCGAACGTCACCGGTTGATACCGCATCAATGCGGGCAATGGTGTCCTCGAGCGGCGGAACCACGTGCCAGATTTGAACCAACCGCGCCAATCGTTCCGCCCGATTAGAGGGGCTCTCCAATCCCATCAACATCCCGGCCTTCATCTGCGCGCGAGCACGGGCCACTTCCTGTGGGCTCATGTCTTCGGTTGCGCGCTTCATCTCGTCAAAAGTGATGTTGGCCAGTTCGCCAATCTGCGCCGCACTAGTTCCGGCATAGATGGTGGTCGTCCCAGTATCCGCATAGGCACCAGTCTGGGCAAAGATCGTATAGCAAAGCCCGCGTTTTTCGCGAATCTCCTGAAACAGGCGAGACGACATGCCGCCGCCCATCGCGCTGGAGTAAATCTGGGCGGTATAAATCGCATCGTCGCGGTAGCCCGGGCTTTCAAAGGCAAGTGCGAAATGTGCCTGTTCAAGTTCCTTGGAGCGTCGGGTTTCCCCGCCGGTAAACCGCGCGGTTTCGGCGACAAGATCCGGTTTCGGCTGCAAGTGACCAAACAGCTCCTCAGCCATGCGCACGATTTCAGCGTGATCAACCGCGCCAGCGGCCGACAGGATCATCTGGCCGGGCCCGTAATGCTCGGCCACAAAATCAGACAGGTCCTCGCGTGAGAAATTGCTGACGCGTTCGGTCGGTCCCAGAATCGTTCGGCCCAAAGGCTGATCGCGATAGCTGTCTTCCTGCAACCAATCGAAAATCACATCGTCAGGGGTGTCATGGGCCTGACCGATTTCTTGCAGGATCACACCGCGCTCGACCTCGATCTCATTCGGGTCAAAGATCGGATTCAACACGATGTCAGAAATCACATCCATTGCCAGCGGAACATCACTCTGCAAAACGCGAGCGTAATAGGCGGTGACTTCGCGACTGGTATAGGCGTTGATATAGCCCCCCACATCCTCGATGGCCTCGGCAATTTGCACGGCAGTGCGCTTGCGGGTTCCCTTGAACGCCATGTGTTCCAGGAAATGCGCGATGCCATTCTGTTCGATCCGCTCGTGGCGCCCGCCTGCGGACACCCAGATACCAATAGCGGCAGATTGCAGGCCCGGCATGTGTTCGCTGACGATGCGAAAACCGTTGCCCAATGTGTGTTGTTCGACCGTCACTTGGCGATGTGTCCTTTGATAAAGTCCTTCATGGCGCCGAGATCATTGGCGATCCGCGTCACCCGTTCCGGCCTGTCATACAGATCGGACATGCGCGGGGGAAGAGGTGGATGTATGCCGCTGGCCTGCTCGACCGCCGCCGGGAACTTGGCCGGGTGGGCTGTGGCAAGCGTGATCATCGGCACGTCAGTCGCGCGGTGTTCATTGGCGACCTTCACCCCGACCGCAGAATGCGGACACAAAAGTTCTGTGCTTTGTGTCAGCGTTTCGGCAATGGTGGCGAGTGTTTCGTCTTCAGAAGCCCGGCCCGATGCAAAATGCTCTTGCAGATAACCGAGCGCACCTTGCGAGATGTCAAAACCGCCTTGCTTGAGTTCGTCCATCAATTGCGAAACCGCGCGCCCGTCGCGGCCATAGGCGTCAAACAATACCCGCTCGAAGTTCGAGCTGACCTGAATGTCCATCGATGGGCTGATCGACGGATGGGTTGGCCCCTTGTGATACCCCTGCCCGCTCAGGCACCGATGCAGGATATCGTTCTGGTTGGTCGCAACGACCAGCTGATCAATCGGCAAACCCATCTGTTTCGCGATATAGCCCGCGAAGATGTCGCCAAAATTGCCGGTTGGCACTGTAAAGCTGATCTTGCGCTGCGGCGCACCGAGGCTGACGGCGGAGCTGAAATAATAGACCACCTGCGCCAGAACTCGCGCCCAGTTGATCGAATTGACCCCGGCGAGTTGGACCCCGTCGCGGAAGTCAAAATCATTGAACATATCCTTGAGCGCGGCCTGACAATCATCAAAGTCACCATCCACCGCAAGCGCGTGCACGTTTGCCTCGCTGGGTGTGGTCATCTGGCGGCGCTGCACTTCGCTGACGCGACCATGCGGGAACAGGATGAACACATCCGCGTTGGACAGCCCCCTGAACGCCTCGATCGCAGCGGACCCGGTATCGCCGCTGGTGGCGCCGACGATGGTGACGCGATCACCACGCCGGGTCAGGGCCGCCTGAAACAGCTGACCGATCAACTGCATCGCAAAGTCTTTGAAGGCCAGTGTCGGGCCGTGAAACAGTTCGAGCAGGAAATGGTTTGGGGCAAGTTGCACCAGCGGTGCGCGCGCCGCGTGCCCAAACCCGGCATAGGCACGGTCGATGATTGCGCGAAACTCATCATCGGTAAACGTATCGCCGATAAATGGCCGCATGATGCGAAACGCGGTTTCTTCATAGCTGAGCCCCGCAAGCGCGGCGATTTCGTCGGGGGTCATCTGCGGCACCTCGGCTGGCACGTAAAGCCCTCCGTCGCGGGCCAGACCGGACAGCATCGCCTCTTCAAAGCTCAGTTCAGGCGCGGTGCCGCGCGTGGATACGTATTTCATTAGCCTCGGCTCTCGGGTTTTGCGCGGGTGCGCCACAGGAAATATGCGGTCATCGCAGCCCAGATCAGGGCCAGTGAAAACCAGGTGATTGCGTACTGCAAGTGATCGTTGGGCACACCGACAGTATCAACAGGCAGCGGCGTCATGTTCGGATCGGTCTGGGACCGGGCAATCAGAAGGACAGGTTCAGTCCCCAGTGCCGCCGCCATGCCTGGAACATCGCGCGCAAACCACGTGTTTGCGGCCACATCCGGTTCAGGGGTATAGCTGTCGATCTCGTCAGGCCAATGCAGATTGCCAATCACCGTCATCGGTCCGGTCTGGCGGGCCTTGTTTTTTTCTTCGGTCGGGACAAAACCGCGATCAAGCAGGATCAGGCGACCATCCTCGGTCTGAAACGGCGCGATGATGCGATAGCCGGGACCGACATGTTTGACCGACACCAACACATGCAGTTCAGTGTCAGACACCGTGCCGGAGACTTCGACCGGCAAGTATTTGTCGGCATCCGGGTCCGGGGCCACAGGCAGGGCAACGGGCTCGGCTGATATCTGGCTGTCAATTTCGGTGAGAACTTCCTGTTTCCAGCCCAGTCGCTGAATCTGCCACGTGCCGAGCCAGACCAGGATTGCGCACCCGGTCATGCCAAAGAACACCAGAAAGACAACACGAGCCATCGCCGGCAACATCCTCGAAAACGAAATGGCGCGCGGATCACCCGCGCGCCATGCTTGATACGTTCTGTCAGCGGATTTTCAACCGCAATCGACCTAGCCGAGGTGCGAAGTGCCCCAGATGTAGACAACGAAGAACAGGAACAGCCAAACCACGTCCACAAAGTGCCAGTACCATGCGGCAGCCTCGAACCCGACATGCTGTTTCGGGGTGAAATCGCCGCGCATGGCGCGGATCAGACAAACGAACAGGAAGATAGTACCGATGATCACGTGGAAGCCGTGGAATCCGGTGGCCATAAAGAAGTTCGAATAAAAGATATCTTCGCCGAATTTCCAGCCTTCATGCAGCAGGTGGATGTATTCGTAGGCCTGCAAGGCGGTAAAGGCGACACCCAGTACAACGGTCAGAGCCAAACCTGCGATCAGGTCCTTGCGCACGTTTCCGTGGATAAGCGCATGGTGCGCCCAGGTCACGGTACAGCCCGACAGCAGCAGGACAACCGTGTTGATCAAGGGCAGATTGAACGGGTCAACAGGATATATGACAGGCACGACGTATTCGCTGCCTGCGTATTCATGCATCGAATAGATCAGATGCTTGAAGACCGACCAGAACCACGCCGCGAAAAACATCACTTCGGACATGATGAACAGGATGAACCCGTACCGCAGACCGATCTGCACAACCGGCGTGTGATCGCCGATATGGCTTTCATGAACGACTTCGGACCACCAGCCGAACATGGTGTAAAGAACGCCGGCAAGACCGATCCAGAACAAATACGGCGTGACCGAGTGCATCCACAGAACGGCGCCGAACAACATGGCGAACCCAAAAGCCGCCCCCAGCAGCGGCCAGATGGAAGGGTGCAGAATATGGTAATCGTGGTTCTTTGCGTGTGCCATTGAGTGTCCCTTACCTTGCGGCGTTAGTTCGTATTATTGTTGCCTGCCTCAGTTTCGAGGGCGGCAAAGCCCTCGGGCAGGTCGATTTCGTAGAATGTGTACGACAACGTGATCGAATGCACGTGTTTTGCATCCCGGTCCGTGACGATTTCCGGATCGACAAAGAACGTCACCGGCATCTGCACCCGTTCGCCAGGTTCCAGTACCTGTTCGGTGAAACAGAAACAGTCGATCTTGTTAAAGAAGCCACCGGCCTCATAGGGGAAGACATTATAGCTCGCCTGCCCTGCGACCGGATGGTCGGTCGGATTGAAGGCCTCGTAAAATGCCAACCCAGTTTCACCAATGCGAATTTCCATCTCGCGCTCGACCGGCTTGAAGGTCCACGGCATGTCGCGTTCCAGCGACGCATCAAATCTGATCTTGATGGTCTGTTCAAGGATATCGGCTGAGTCAGTAGAGGCCACAACCGTCGTGCCGCCGAACCCCGTGACACGGCAGAACCAGTCGTAGAACGGTACCGACGCCCACGCGAGTGCGCCCATCGTGAAAACCACGGCGACCAGTTGCACAACCGTCTTGCGTGGACCGGAGAGCGCCATCAGTCTTGTCCCTCTGTCGCGGGCACTTGCTCAAAATCGCCGCGCGTGACTTTGACGACGGTCAGGCCAAACACGATCACGACAAACGCCACCAGAGCGAGGCCAACGCCCACATTTCGGCTGAACCGCCGCTCGTGGATCTCGTGGGTTGTACGAATGCTCATCCCCAGCCTCCCATGCCATACGGGCGCAGCAGGGCTTCGATCAGGATCGCGCCGAAATGCACAAACAGATACCAGAGCGACAGCCGGAAAAACGCGCGCTCTACAGCGAAATTATCGGCTTCCGAGGCATCCTCGTCACGCCGCCAGATGCGGATTGCACCGCGCAGGAACATCAGGTTCACGACCACCGATATCGCCAGATAGATCGGCCCACCGATCGCCGAAAAAGCCGCTCCGAGGGCCAGAACGGCCAGTAGAACGGTGTAGACCAGAATATGCTGACGGGTCGCGCGGCGACCGTGCGTCACGGTCAGCATTGGCACGCCTGCATCGTCATAGTCGTTGCGCATGAACAGCGCGAGCGCCCAGAAGTGCGGTGGCGTCCACATGAATACGATCGCGAACATCAGCCAAGGTTCAACCGCCATCGAGCCGGTCGCGGCCAGCCACCCGATAACCGGCGGAAAGGCACCCGCGGCACCGCCGATGACGATGTTCTGAGGCGTCAGCCGCTTGAGCCACATCGAATAAACAACGACATAGAAAAAGATGGTAAAGGCAAGCATGGCCCCGGCCATCACGTTGGTCGCCAGCGTCAGCATCGTAACCGACAACACCGACAGCGCCAGACCAATGGCCAGCGTGTCAGACGCGGTAACCTTGCCGGATGGGATCGGACGCTTGCGGGTACGCTTCATCACGCGGTCGATATCCTCGTCCCACCACATGTTCAGAGCACCCGAGGCACCTCCGCCAAGGGCAATGAACAGGATCGCGCAAAAGCCGACCATTGGATGCACGGGAACCGGAGCGGCGAGCAGGCCGACAAAGGCAGTGAAGACAACCAGCGTCATCACGCGCGGCTTCAGCAGCGCGAAAAAATCGCCAAAGCTGGCCTCGTCCTCGCGGATGGCACTATTGATGCTGACGTCGCTCATCGCGGGTCCCTTGCCGAAACGGGCGGGTATTCCCCGCCCTCTACGTTCAGTTGGATGCCAGCGTCACGCTGCGAGGCGCGCCGGCATATTCTTCGATGGCACCGGTCAGCCATTCGTCATAGACCTCTTGGCTGACGACCTTGACGGTGATCGGCATATAGGCATGGTCCTTGCCGCAAAGTTCCGAACACTGACCAAAGTAGATGCCTTCCTTTTCCGCCGCGAACCACAGTTCGGCCAGACGACCGGGAACCGCATCCTGCTTGACGCCAAAGGCCGGGATAGTCCACGAGTGGATCACATCGGCACCGGTAACCTGCATCACGATGGTCTTGCCGACCGGCACAACAACGGCTGTGTCCGTGGCCAGCAGATATTCGTCCTGCCCATAGCCATATTCTTCGAGCTCGTCACGTTCCAGCTTGAAGCTTTCAAAGCCGAACTCGTGATCGATGTATTCATAGCCCCAATACCACTGGTAGCCGGTCACCTTGATGGTGATGTCACCCTCGGGAATTTCTTGCTGCTTGAACAACACCGGCAGGCTGAATGCGCCGATAAAGATCAGGATCACGATCGGCACGACCGTCCAGGCGACTTCCAGAGGTGAATTGTGGGTGAATTTGGCCGGCGTCGGATTCACGCGGCTGTTGAAACGCACAATCGCATAGATCAGCAGCGCGGTCACAAAGACACAGATCACCGTGATGATCACCAGAATCAACCAGTCCAGAGACTGCAGGTCATGCGCGAGTTCGGTGACTGCGGGCTGAAAGCCTATTGCCCCATCAATCGGCTTGCCGATGATCTCAAGCCCGTCCTGCGCCAGCGCGGGGAGGACCGATAGGGAGGTAAATAGCCCGGCGAGCGAAAAAGCGTTCTTCATGTTCTATCCTGATCGGTTGATCGAATTGTGGGGCGTATACAGGTATGATTCACAGAACGCACCTGCCCCGTTGTATTTGCTGCCTGTAGAAATCATATTCCGCGAAGCAGATAAACCCATCAGATTGCGTCAAACAGCCGCTTTTTTTGATTCAGATCATGTTACGAGGCCAGCCGCACATGCAAAACACACCATTCCGTCCGTTTGAGACCACACTGCCGAGGGACGAAGCGCTGCGCGAACTGCAGGCTGCAACCGATGGCGCCGACGATGGCGAGGTCTTTGCCGAGCGGCGCAAATCGGAGGCGCTGGTGTTTGACGACGGGCGCTTGCGTAGTGCCAGCTATGACGCGTCCGAAGGATTCGGACTGCGCGCAGTGAATGGCGAAGTCACCGGCTATGCCCATTCTACCGAGATGAGCGTCAGTGCACTCAGGCGCGCGGCCCAGACCGCACGGTTGGCCGTCGGTGCTGGTGGTGGCACCATGGCCGACGCGCCCGCACCGACAAATGCGCGACTTTATACTGACGTTGACCCGACAACTGGCCAGCCGTTTCCAGTCAAGATCGATACCCTGCGGGAGATCGACGCCTTCGCTCGCGACCTTGATCCGCGTGTGGTTCAGGTTTCCGCGACACTCGCCGCGACCCTGCAAGAGGTCGAAATACTGCGCCCCGATGGTGTGCAGGTCCGCGATGTGCGCCCGATGACGCGGGTGAATGTGTCAGTCATCGTCGAACAGAATGGCCGTCGCGAAACCGGCAGCGCCGGAGGCGGCGGGCGTGTCGGGCTGGAAGGCTTGATTGATCCGGCAGACTGGCAGGCGAAAGCGCGCGAGGCCCTGCGCGTCGCGCTGGTGAATCTTGATGCGGTTCCGGCCCCGGCTGGAGTCTTGGACGTGGCGCTTGGCCCTGGCTGGCCAGGCATTCTGCTGCACGAGGCCATCGGTCATGGGCTGGAGGGCGACTTTAATCGCAAGGGTGCCAGTGCGTTTGCCGGGCTGATGGGTAAACAGGTCGCCGCGCGGGGTGTTACCGTGCTGGATGACGGTACAATCCCTGATCGGCGCGGCTCGATCACCGTCGATGACGAAGGCACACCGTCGCGACGCAATGTCCTGATCGAAGATGGCACGCTGGTCGGTTACATGCAGGATCGGCAGAATGCCCGGCTGATGGGGGTGCCCGCGACCGGGAACGGGCGGCGCCAAAGTTATGCCCATGCGCCCATGCCTCGCATGACAAACACCTACATGATGGGCGGAGAGGCTGACCCCGCCGAACTGGTTTCCGAGATCAAGGACGGCATTTGGGCCGTCGGATTTGGCGGCGGGCAGGTTGACATAACCAGCGGCAAGTTCGTGTTTTCCTGCACCGAGGCTTATCGTGTTGAAAATGGCAAGGTCGGCGCACCGGTCAAAGGCGCGACGCTGATCGGTGACGGGGCCACCGCCCTCACCCGGATCAGAGGTCTTGGCAATGACATGCAGCTTGATCCCGGCATGGGGAACTGCGGCAAGGAAGGCCAATGGGTTCCGGTCGGCGTCGGCCAGCCAACCGTCCTGATCGGTGGCCTGACGGTGGGCGGTTCTGCGGCCTGACATGACCTCTTATCGATGGCTGTCGGCGGCCCATTCGGGGGCCTGCTAAGCCATTGATGCATTTTCTCGAAAATCCGCAAAGAATTGTCCACGCTTTACGTCCTGTTAACGGACCGGGCGCTACACCGATCTTGCAACAAGGCGGAGCAACGGATGACCGAGGAAAACAATTCTTCCACTCACCCCCCACTCCTACCCACCACGGAAGACCATCGGTTCGCGTGGCTTCGCCTTTTGCGCTCGCGCAGGGTCGGTATCACAACATTCTACCGCCTGTTGGCAGAGCATGGCACAGCGCAGAAGGCGTTGGCCGCGTTGCCCGAAGTGGCGCGCGCCGCCGGGGTTCAGGGCTATGAAATTTGTCCTGCCGGTGTGATAGCAGCCGAAATCAAGGCCGCAAAAGCCGCGCGTGCGCGGCTTTTGTGCCTTGGCGATCCGGACTACCCGGCCCGCTTGACAGAGATTCCCGACGCGCCACCCATGCTCTGGGCTGTTGGCGACACGTCGCTGTTGTCACAGCCGACCGTGGCGCTTGTCGGGGCGCGCAACGCATCGTCGCTGGGTACACGCATGGCGCGGGCGCTGGCGCAAGAACTCGGCGAGAACGGATACTGCGTCGCATCCGGGCTTGCCCGAGGCGTCGACACCGCCGCCCATATCGCCTCGATCGGGACCGGTACTATTGCCGTAATGGCCGGGGGCGTCGATGTCGTATATCCCGCCGAGAATGGTGCGTTGGCACAAGATATCGCAAACACCGGTTTGCTGATTTCGGAACAACCCATGGGCACCACGCCGCAAGCCCGCCATTTTCCCAGCCGAAACCGGATCATTTCAGGGGTGGCACAAGCTGTCGTCGTCGTCGAAGCCGCCGTGAAATCAGGCAGCCTGATCACCGCCCGCGATGCCTTGGATCAAGGGCGCGAAGTGCTCGCGGTACCCGGCCATCCGTTTGATGCCCGCGCCTCGGGATGCAACCTGCTGATCCGCGATGGGGCCACCCTGGTGCGCAACGCGCAGGACGTGATTGCCGCCTTGCCTCAGCTGGCCACCCCGGTCGCGCCGGTGAAACGCGATCTGCTCGACGACCTCCCACCACCACCGCCCGAACGCAGGACCCTGTCGCAGACAGCGAACCTGCATCAGCAGATCTTGTCGCGGCTCGGCCCGTCGCCAGTCGCCGAAGATCAATTGATTCGCGATCTTGACGTATCGGCAGGTCATGTTGGCCCGGCCTTGGTGGATCTGGAACTGGACGGCAAGATTCGGCGGCAATCCGGTGGCCTGCTATCCCTTGGGTCCTGACTTCAGCTCGCGGTTGCGATTGGCAAACTCAGTACTTGCCCATCAGGGCACCAAACAGTCGTCATCACACTAAACCGGGCGGACCTAATTGCCTCACTGAGCGGGGCAACCCGTGCGCCCAAATCACGCGGATTGACAATCAGGTCTTGCACCCCACATCTTGCCTCGCCATAGAACGCGCATCTTTCGCCGCATGAGGTTATTGGGTAAATGCCTGTAGTTGTTGTAGAATCACCAGCCAAAGCAAAGACGATCAACAAATATCTCGGCGATGACTACACGGTTCTGGCGTCCTACGGGCATGTTCGGGACCTGCCGCCCAAGGATGGTTCCGTCGATCCCGAACATGATTTCGAAATGAAATGGGAAGTGGCCAGCGATAGCAAAAAGCACGTCAAGGCCATCGCCGACGCGCTTGCAGAAGACAACGCTCTTATCCTCGCAACCGACCCGGATCGCGAAGGAGAAGCCATCAGCTGGCACCTGCAAGAAGCACTTACCAAGCGGCGATCAATCAAGAAAGACACCGCCGTATCGCGTGTGACGTTCAACGCGATTACCAAGGATGCCGTCACCCAGGCCATGAAAAATCCGCGTCAGGTCGATATGCCGCTGGTCGAGGCCTATCTCGCACGGCGAGCCTTGGATTACCTTGTCGGCTTTAACCTGTCCCCGGTGCTGTGGCGTAAACTGCCCGGTGCCAAATCGGCAGGGCGCGTCCAATCGGTCTGTCTGCGCCTCATCGTCGAGCGCGAAATGGAGATCGAAGCATTCCGTGCCCGCGAATATTGGTCGGTCAAGGCGTTGCTCGCCACGCCGCGCGGACAGCAATTTGAGGCCCGCCTGACGGTTCTCGCCGGCAAGAAACTTGAAAAATTCGACATCGAGAATGAAACGCAGGCGGAGCTGGCAGTTCAGGCGATCAACAGTCGTGATCTGAGCATCACTTCGGTCGAAGCGAAACCGGCGAACCGCAATCCAAGCGCGCCGTTCATGACGTCGACCCTGCAACAGGAAGCCAGCCGCAAGTTCGGCATGGGCGCGCGTCAAGCGATGAGCGTGGCACAGCGGCTCTACGAAGCCGGGCACATTACCTATATGCGGACGGACGGCATCGATATGGCGCCCGAGGCCGTGCATGCAGCGCGCGATGCGATCAAGGATCGCTTTGGAGCAGAATACGTGCCGGACAGCCCGCGCATGTACAAGAACAAAGCCAAGAACGCGCAAGAAGCGCATGAATGTATCCGCCCGACCGATATGACCCAGGACGCCGCCGGGCTGAAACTGACGGATGCGGATCAACGCAAACTCTATGATCTGATCTGGAAGCGAACACTCGCCTGCCAGATGGCCGCCGCTCGGCTCGAGCGGACCACCGTCGATATCGGCAGCAAGGATGGTCAGGTTGAACTGCGCGCCACCGGGCAGGTCATGCTGTTTGACGGGTTTCTGCGTGTCTATGAAGAAGGCCGGGATGACGCGGTCGTTGATGATGATGACAAGCGGTTGCCGCAGATTTCCACCGGTGAGCCCGCCGACAAGCGCAGCGTAACGCCCGAGCAGCATTTCACCCAACCCCCACCCCGCTATACCGAGGCGACTCTGGTCAAGCGGATGGAAGAATTGGGAATCGGGCGGCCCTCGACCTATGCAAGCATCGTCACGACGATTCAGGATCGTGGCTATGTGATCAAGGAAAAGAATAGGCTGATTCCTGAGGATAAAGGTCGGCTGGTGATTGCCTTCTTGCAGAACTATTTCCGCAAGTACGTCGGCTATGACTTTACCGCCGGGCTTGAGGACGAGTTGGATCAGGTCAGTGCTGGCGAATCCGATTACAAGGCCGTGCTCAATCGATTCTGGCGTGATTTTTCCGCCGCGATTGCCGAAACCAGCGAGCTGCGCATCACGGAAGTGCTGGAAAAAATCAACGAGGTGCTGGAGCCACATCTGTTCCCGCCGAACGAAGATGGCACTGATCCCCGCCTCTGCCCCAACTGCGGTGCAGGACGTCTGAGCATGCGGACCGCACGTTCGGGTGGGGCGTTTATCGGGTGCTCGAACTACCCTGAATGCCGCTATACACGTGCGTTTGGACCACCGGGCGCCGAGGACGACGGCGCGATCCCGCCCGACGGCAAGCTGTTGGGCGAAGATGCTGGTGACGAAATTCGCGTCTTCAAGGGACGTTTTGGTCCCTATGTCCAGCGTGGCGCTGTGACGGAAGAAAACAAGAAACCCCCTCGCCAGTCGGTACCCAAAGACTGGCCGCCGGAAGATCTGGAATTGGAGCGCGCCTTGATGCTGCTCTCATTGCCGCGCCAGATCGGCCCTCATCCCGAAGATGGCGTGATGGTCTGGTCCAATATCGGTCGCTATGGCCCCTATCTGAAACATGCCGAAAGCACCTCGGATCGCGGTGGCACCAACGCCAACCTGGAAAGCCTTGACGAGGTATTCACTGTCGGGATGAACCGCGCGGTGCAGCTTCTCGCAGAGAAGGTTGCCAGCCGCGGGCGGCGTGGCGGTGCAGCCAAGACATTGCGTTCGTTGGGGGATCACCCGGACGAAGGTGGGCCGATTGACATCATGGAAGGCAAGTACGGCCCCTATGTGAAATGGGACAAGATCAACGCCACGTTGCCAAAGGAAACGGAGCCGGACGCGCTCACCCTTGAACAGGCCATTGATCTGATTGCCGCAAAAGCTGCGACAAAGGGCAAGCGTAAGAAACCTGCCCCAAAGGCAAAGAAGGCGCCTGCCAAGAAATCCACGGCTAAGAAGAAGACGTCGACATCAAAGAAATCCGCAGCCGAGTAAACTGAAGCACCGCACCGTTCGGCGGGCGCATTTGTTGACTCTATTGCTGCAGCGCGTCAAAACCGCTGCAACACCGCATAAAGGGAGTTTTTCATGAAGAAGGTCTATGACAGCGCCACCGAGGCGCTTGATGGCGTGTTGTTTGACGGCATGCTGATTGCCGCCGGAGGTTTTGGTCTCTGCGGCATTCCGGAACTGCTGATTGCAGCCATCCGGGACGCGGGCACCAAAGATCTGACCGTGGCGTCCAACAACGCTGGCGTGGATGATTTTGGCCTGGGCGTGCTGTTGCAGACCCGTCAGGTCAAAAAGATGATCAGCTCTTACGTCGGTGAAAACGCCGAATTCATGCGCCAGTATCTCTCCGGAGAGCTGGAACTGGAATTCAACCCGCAGGGCACCTTGGCCGAGCGGATGCGCGCCGGCGGCTGTGGCATTCCGGGCTTTTACACCAAGACCGGTGTCGGCACCGTCATTGCCGATGGCAAGGAAAGCAAGGAATTCGATGGCGAGGAATACATCCTCGAGCGCGGCATCGTCGCCGATCTCGCGATCGTCAAGGCGTGGAAAGCAGACGACACCGGCAACCTCGTGTTCCGCAAAAGCGCGCGCAACTTTAACCCGCCCGCCGCGATGTGCGGCAAAATCTGCGTCGCCGAGGTCGAAGAAATCGTGCCGCGTGGCAGCCTGGACCCCGATAACATCCACCTGCCGGGCATCTACGTGCACCGCCTGATCCAGGGCGACCACGAGAAACGCATCGAACAACGCACGACTCGCAAGCGGGAGGACGCATAATGGGCTGGGACCGTAACCAGATGGCCGCACGGGCGGCCGAGGAACTCGAAGACGGCATGTATGTGAACCTCGGCATCGGCATTCCGACGCTGGTGGCGAACTATGTCGGCGACAAGGACATCACCCTGCAATCGGAAAACGGCATGCTCGGCATGGGTCCGTTTCCGTTCGAGGGCGAGGAAGACCCCGACCTGATCAACGCGGGCAAGCAGACGATCACCGAACTGGCACGGACATCGTATTTCGACAGCGCGACCAGCTTTGGCATGATCCGCGGCGGCAAGATCGCGGCGGCGATCCTCGGCGCCATGGAAGTGGCCGAGAACGGTGACCTAGCGAACTGGATGATCCCCGGCAAGCTGGTCAAGGGCATGGGCGGCGCCATGGATCTCGTCGCAGGCGTTGGCCGGGTTGTCGTGGTGATGGATCACACCAACAAGCACGGCGACAGCAAGGTCCTGAAAGAATGCACCCTGCCGTTGACCGGCAAGGCCGTGGTCGATCGCATCATCACCAACCTTGGCGTTCTGGACGTGGTTGAAGGTGGTCTCAAGATCGTCGAGTGCGCCGACGGCGTCACCGAAGAAGAGCTCCGCAACGCGACAGAGGCAACAATCGTCGGCTAGGCGCGTAACGCGGCATCAAGAAATTCAATGTACTCGGCCGGGTAGGAAATTGCCCGGCCGTTTTGTTTATCGGCTTTGTTCTGCGACTCTTCAGTACATTGTGTGAAACACACACCCGTCACTGATCAATTCCGGCGGAGTCGTGCATAGCCCGCTGGCGACCTGAAATGCAGCAAGAACCTTGGGCACGTAGTCGCGGGTTTCGGCATAGGGCGGCACACCCGCGTGGTTCATCACGGAGCCTTCTCCGGCATTGTATCCCGCCAACACCAGGATCGGGTCATTGTCGAATTTGCCCATCAACCAGTCGAGGTATTTCACACCTCCCGCAATATTGTCTGACGGAACCATGCTGTCTGTCACACCAAATCGCGCCGCCGTAGCAGGCATCAATTGCATTAACCCCTGCGCTCCGGCGTGGCTTGTTACGCTGGCACGGCCAGAGGATTCGACCGCGATCACTGCCAGCACCAGCGCGGGTGACACACGCGTACCGACGGTCGAACGCAAAATGGAGACCCCCTGCGCCTTGGCGATGTCTTGCATGGCCTGCAACCGTGGGGCCGAAATCTCTCCGGCCGTGTTCAACGTGATCAGGGCTTCATTCAACCGGCCCGGTCCGGTTTGGGCGATCGCAGGTGAAATACGATCCCAGAACCATGTGTATTTGCCGATGGGTTCAGCAGGCGACAGCGGTGCCTTTGCGGCTGGTTTGGGTTTTGCGGTTGGTGGAGGCGGTGGCCGCCGTTGTTCATTGGGATCAATCTGAATGGTGATGCGCTTCTCGGTGCCCGGTTTGGGAGGTTTGACCCTCCGCGCCTTGAATTCCTGAAACTGTCGCGGAGCGGTCCGGGTTTGGGTTTCAGGTTTCGCGACGTCGGCTGGGGCCTCGGATGACAGATCGGTTTCTGCCACGTCTGTCGATGCATCCCGAAACACCAATCGCTCGGCGACGGCGATCACGGGATATTGAAGGACCAGCGCCAGAATCGGTGCGATCAGCACACGCCTGTTCATTTGCTCAACTCACTGCTCATTTTTTGGGAGAATGTTCACCGCAACGTCACACAACGCCAGCCTTGATCTCCGGAATCTGTCATTTTTGCCCGATTTGACTCCGATTTGCATCGCCTTCAGGTCGTTCGAAAATCTCTGAAGAACCAGTTAATGCCTGTGATTCAAGTGGTTGCAGGCGTCATAAAGGGAAAATTAACCACCTCCGGCAAAATCTATGGTTCGCCCAATTCCTGACATTGGGCATTGATTAAGTGTTTCTACACAACGGCAGACTGGGGCCAGGTGAGAGACGGCCCACCGAAAGGATGCTGGTTGCTGTGAATTTTAGTGATCCTTTGGAGGGACAAAACGATGATCAAACTCTTGAAGAGCTTTCGCAAAGACGAAGATGGCGCCGTGACTGTTGACTGGGTTGTGCTGACCGCAGCAGTTGTTGCCTTGGCAGGCGCCGCCTATACCGCCATCGAAACCGGGTCGCAGACGCTGACGGCGTCAACCGGGGCGTTCATTATCGATCAGGCCCCGACAGCAGACGAAGAATAGGTGCCTGACGGCCAGTGACAGTCGAGGAGCCGCCGCCAGAAGAACGGCGGCGGTTCCCTGATTTTCAGGAACTTTGACCGATCGCTTTGGCTCATCTCCCTCGTTCTGTAATTCCGTTAGAACAGTTCCAAGTATGAGCGAGTCAAGAGAATCGGGATGACCGCAACCCATCGATTATGCCCATCACAGCGTGTTTGCGGCACCATATCGGAGAAAATTTTCTGAAAAACTGAAAAAAAACCTTCAAAAGCATTAAAATGGTGGATTGTAGTCAAATTGCTGCCTTATTCCGCCGCTTTATTGGAGTCAGTCAAATGAAGCTCCGAACCGTTTGAATGAAAGCACACACAAATGGCGCGGATGCGAACTCTAACAGTGATCCTTTGAAGGGACAAAGCCATGATCAGACTGTTCAAGAACTTCCGCAAGGACGAAAGCGGCGCGGTCACTGTTGACTGGGTTGTGTTGACTGCAGCTGTCGTAGCGCTTGCTGGCGCTGCATACGTTGCAATCGAAGGCGGAACTTCGACCTTGTCGACCGCCATTCAAAATGAACTTAACGACATTTCGCCGGATTCCGATGGCGCCGGTGGCGGTGGTAGCAGCGGCGGCAGCGGCAGCGGCGGCTAATCAACAAATAAATGACAACAGATTATGTGGGGGCTGCGTCTTTTACGTAAGGCGCGGCCCTTTTGCAAAAGGCCCGCCGCAGCAAACCATGGGGTTTCCATGCGAAACAAACTTTATAAGGCCTTTCAGGACGAAAGCGGCGCGGTCACTGTCGATTGGATTGTCCTGACAGCCGCAGTTGTCGCATTGGCGATTGTGGCTTTTGCATCTTTGCAATCCGCCTCCGGCGGCGTCGGGGACAGTCTGGGCAACTATCTTTCGACGATAGAGGTGAACGCCGACTAGACCTTCACTGAGCCCTTTTGCATCAGATATGTGTCGAATGTGACGCAATATTCGTCACGGCTCGTGATACAATCTTTGTAAATCAGACCGATCATGCATAAATAGATGCGGTTGATGACAAGAGCTGTCGGTTCTTGGAAAGGTCGAAACAATGCGCGCGATATTTGGATTGGTTCTGATAGTCGGCATCGTCCTGGCGGGCGGTGCGGTTATGATGGCCAAGAAATACATCTCGGCCTATCAGGTCGAGTTGCAGAAAGAGAGGCAGGCGCGCGCCGCTGTCGTTCCGACTGTTTCAGTTTATGTCGCATCCCATCCGCTGAAATATGGCGAAGTGCTGAAGCAGGATGACGTGCGCAAGGTCATCTGGCCCGCGAACGCCATCCCAAAGGGAGCATTCACCGACATCGACAAGCTGTTTCCGCCGGAGATAAGCGACAATCGCGTGGTTCTGCGTGCCATGGAACAGGACGAGGCGATTCTTGCGCTCAAGGTGACCGAACCTGGCGAGGATGCCGGTCTGACGTCGCGTCTGGCACGTGGTATGCGCGCCTTTGCCATCCGGGTTGACGTGGCCTCTGGCGTGTCCGGCTTCCTGCGCCCCGGCGACCGCGTCGATGTGTATTGGACGGGCAGTGTCAACGGCAACATCGAAGGTATTCGCGGCGACGTCACCCGTCTGATCGAAGCCAACGTCACTTTGATTGCCGTCGACCAAAGCGCAAGCGGTGATCTCGACGGAGCCACCATCGCCCGAACCGTCACCGTCGCCGCGCGTCCTGAACAGGTGGCCGGACTGGCGCAAGCACAATCAACCGGAAGGTTGTCATTGTCCTTGGTCGGAGCGCGAGACGACACGATTGCCTCGGCGATCGAGGTCAATCAACGCTCGCTTCTGGGACTTGGCGCCATCGAAGCCGCACCTCAGCAGGTCGAAGAAGAGGTTTGCACCATCCGCACCCGCCGCGGTGCCGAAGTGATGGATATTCCGATACCCTGCACAAACTAGTGTATTCGCAACATCTTAGACGAAAATGGACGCCCCTCGTGCAGGTCGGCCAAAAAATGTTTGTTGCCGGATATCCACATTCGGAAGATGACGGAAACCATTGATTCTTGAAATAAAATAGGAACTGGCGCACAGTGTCTCAAATTTCGGGCAACAAGACCCGGCAATGAGGCGTGATCGGAGAGGCAGGTCACATGAAATTCGAAGAATTCCTGAAGGCGGCTGTCTTAGGGGTTGCGCTGTCCTGCACGGCTCTGGGCAGCTCGCTTCATGCCGAGTCTCTGACTGTTGTCAAGAACGGCGCAGAGACCACGCTGGACATTCCGATGAATCGCGCAATCGTGGTCGAGAGCGATGTGCCGTTTGCCGAGCTTAGCATCGCGAATCCGGGTATCGCCGATATTTCGTCGCTGTCGGATCGGACGATTTATGTGCTTGGCAAATCTCCTGGTTTGACAACGCTCACCTTGCTGGATGCGACGGGGCGGCTGATCACCAATGTGAATGTAAAGGTCGCGGCCGACGTTACCGAGTTCAAGGAACGGCTGCGCCAGATCCTGCCCGGCGAAAAGATCGAAGTACGGACAGCCAACGACGGAATCGTCCTTTCGGGCGTGGTTTCAAGTTCGGCACGCTTGCAGCGCGCCCTTGACCTCGCCGAGCGATACGCTCCGGAACGTGTCTCGAACCTGATGAGTGTCGGTGGCGTTCAGCAGGTGATGCTGAAAGTTCGATTTGCCGAAATGCAGCGTTCCGTTTCAAAGTCGCTCAGTTCTTCGCTGGGCTTCAACGGATCAATCTTTGGCGGCGATACCGGTTTGAATGGCGGCATCGGCACGCTTAACAATCAAGGTGCATTGACAAATGCGATGGCCGGCAACATTCCCATCGCGAACGATAACACCGGGGCGATACTGTTCGGGTTCAACGCCGGATCGGTCCAGGTTGGCCTGTTGATTGAAGCGTTGGAACAGAAAGGTGTCGTGCGCACCCTTGCCGAACCAAATCTGAGCGCACTTTCCGGTCAGGAGGCCAAGTTTCTCGCAGGCGGCGAGTTTCCGATCCCCGTTGCGCAGCGGGATGGCCTGTTCTCGGTCGAATACAAACCTTTTGGTATCGAGTTGAACTTTGTGCCCCGCGTCGTCGACAAGGGTGTGATCAATCTCGAATTGATGGCGGCTGTTTCCGATATCGACCCGACCCAAGGCGCAATCATCAACGACCTGACGGTCCCCGCCTTTTCCCGGCGCGAAACATCAACGACGGTTGAGATGCGCGATGGTGAGAGTTTCGCAATCGCCGGGCTGATTCAGGATGAATTCCTAGACAATGCGGCACAGATGCCTTGGTTGGGTGACGTTCCGGTGCTCGGCGCCCTTTTCCGCAGCGCGGAATACGAACGCAAGCAAACCGAACTCGTCATTATCGTCACCGCGCATCTTGTTTCGCCAACCCTCGGCGAGGCGCTGGCCTTGCCAACGGACCGGATCACACCGCCAAGCGAAAGTGACCTGTTCCTGTTTGGCAGGATGAGCAGGGACTCAAGCGGCGCGGATAGCGGCGCACAAGAAGTCGCAAAGCAGGATTTCAGTGGCTCTTACGGCTATGTGATGGACTAGGCGGAAGGACAGGACCATGAGAGAATTGATCCTATTGGCCGGACTGGCCGCCGTGCTTTCCGGATGCGACGAACCCGCCGGTGACTTTGTGACGACCGGTGATTTTGGGCAAGCCACCAAGAACAATTCGTTGGTGATGCAAGGTGAGCTGAGCTATGCAGTCGCGTTGAACGAACGATTTTCTCGCGAAATCCCGACCACGGTGAATTTCGCCTTCAACAGCGACGTGCTCGACGCGACGGCGCATCAGATTCTGGACCGGCAGGCGGATTGGATCCGTCAGTTCCCCGAGGTTCGGTTCAATGTCTACGGATACACTGATCTCGTCGGGTCCGCCTCCTACAACTATGGGCTTGGTGAACGGCGCGCCCGTGCGGTTGTCCGATATCTCTCAACCCGCGGCATCAGTGCCTCGCGATTGCAAGCGCTTGTCTCTTATGGGGAAACCAGACCGTTGATCGATACGCCGACGCCGGAACGCGCGAACCGGCGCAGCGTGACCGAGGTGGGCGGTTTCCTGTCCCGTCACCCCACGCTGCTGGATGGCAAATATGCCGAGGTGGTTTACCGCGAGTACATCGAGAGCGCACAACCGGTCGACGGGTTGACCAGACGCAACAACACTGGCGGTTTTGGCGACATACAATAGTTCGATTTTTCAGGGATCGTGTCCGGTTTTCCAACAATTGGGTTTTTTTGGCCTAACTCTCGCCTAGATTATCAGCAATATTCAATATCACTAGGTGAGGTGCGTCCGGTTCCGGGGGCACGCTGGTGACGTCGGGGCGGCAGACACGGAGAGACATTCCGCATTGCGCCCTGATCACAGTCGCAACGTAAGGATCACGGCAATGAGCAGTCGCATGCCACAAACCGAAACGAACCCGATCGTGGCATGCACGGTCAGCAGGGATGTTCAGAACTTCGATCTGCTGATCGAGGATATGGAAGCTGCACTTGGCGAAAGCTGGGGGGATTTGGGGTTTGCCGAGGCGCTGACTTTTCTGAATCAGCCGGATGCGGAATCGCTCAATTTTCTGGCGTTGGCATTGGACGCGCGTGACGAAGATAATCTGGCACTCGTCGGGGAAGTCATCACGCAGGCCAAGGCCAAGGGGCTGCGCGTGATCCTGATCGCCGAGGACGTAACGCCCGCATCCCTGCACCAATTGCTGCGACAGGGGGCGGACGAGTTCGTGCCCTACCCACTTCCTGAAAACGAACTGCAATCTGCCATTGATCGCTTGAACGCACCGCCTCCGCAGGCGGACCCCGTGCGTCAACACAAGACGCATTTACAATCCGGCACCTCGCGTGAAGGGGCCGTTATCGTCGTCCATGGCCTCGCCGGTGGCGTCGGGTCGACAACGCTTGCGGTGAATCTCGCGTGGGAGTTGGCAACAACCGGCGGCGAAGATGCACCCAGCGTCTGCCTGCTTGATCTCGACCTGCAGTTCGGCACGATCGCCACCTATCTCGATCTGCCGCGCCGCGAAGCCATTCTTGAAATGCTGACGGACACCGAGAACATGGACGAAGAGGTGTTCGGTTATGCATTGCAGAGTTTTGAGAATAAGTTGCAGGTGCTGACGGCGCCTTCGGACATCGTTCCGCTAGACATCGTTTCAAACGAGGACATCGAACGAGTCATTTCGCTCGCGCGCAGCCATTTCGACTATGTCATCATCGACATGCCCTCAACACTGGTACAATGGACGGAAACCGTGTTGCAGGCCGCCCATGTCTATTTTGCCTTGATCGAGCTCGACATGCGGTCCGCTCAGAACGCGCTGCGGATGAAGCGCGCGCTACAATCCGAGGACCTGCCGATACAAAAGCTGCGCTTTGCCTTGAATCGCGCACCAAAGTTCACAGATCTGTCTGGTAAGGGCCGGGTCAAGCGGATGGCGGAAAGCCTGAGTATCTCGATTGACCTGCAATTGCCCGAAGGTGGCAAACAGGTTACGCAATGTGGCGACCACGGCAATCCGTTGGCTTTGTCCGCCGCTAAGAACCCGCTGCGCAAGGAAATTGCCAAACTTGCGCAATCCCTGCATCAACTTGGCCAGGCCGAAGCTGAAGCTGCTTGATAATCAGGAGGACTGACGCGCATGTTTTCCAAATATAAAAAGCCGAATGCGGCCAAAAGGCCATCAAAACCAACGGCAAAGGTCACCAACCTCGCCGACGCCAAGCCGGAATCCGTGATCGCGCCCAGGGCACAGGCCGTTTCGCTGCGGCGACCGATGCCGACCAAGCCCGCCAAAGCCGGGATGCCGGACAAGGATCGCAAACGCAAAGAGCGGCTGGGCGAGATCAAGATCGAACTGCACCGCTCGCTTCTGGACAATCTCAACCTCGCCGCGCTGGATCGGGCAAGCGAAGCGGAACTGCGAAACGAAATCGGCAGCATCGCCGGTGAAATCCTCGATGAACAGGGTATTGTCCTCAATCGTGAGGATCGGCAAACGCTGAACAAGGAACTTTATGACGAGGTCCGAGGTCTTGGCCCGCTGGAAGCCTTGCTGCAGGACGACACGATCAACGATATCCTTGTGAATGGGCCACAGCAGGTCTTTGTCGAACGGGACGGCAGGCTCGAACTCAGCGAGGTCACCTTTAAGGACGAGCGCCACCTGCTCCGGATCATTGACAAGATCGTCAGCGCCGTTGGCCGCCGAGTCGATGAATCCAACCCATATGTCGATGCGCGGCTTGCCGACGGCTCTCGCTTTAACGCGATGGTGCCACCGATCGCCGTGGATGGCAGCCTTGTGTCAATCCGGAAATTCCGAAAGGACAAGCTCGGAATTGACGACCTGGTGAACTACGGCGCCTTTTCCGAGGAAATGGCTGCATACCTGCAAGCTGCCGTGGCGACGAGGCTGAACATCATCGTGTCAGGCGGCACCGGCTCGGGCAAGACCACCACACTCAACGCGCTGTCGTCCTTTATAGACAACTCCGAACGTATCCTGACGATCGAGGACACTGCCGAGCTTCAGCTTCAGCAAACCCATGTCGGTCGGATGGAAAGCCGGCCGCCGAACGTTGAGGGCAAGGGCGAAGTCAGCCCTCGTGATTGTCTGAAGAACGCGTTGCGGATGCGTCCGGATCGGATCATTGTCGGCGAAACCCGCGGCGAGGAGGTCATCGACATGCTGCAGGCCATGAACACCGGTCATGATGGTTCGATGACGACGATCCACGCGAACAGTTCACGCGACGGTATCAGCCGACTGGAAAACATGATCGCCATGGCCGGTATCGAAATGCCGCTAAAGGCCGTGCGCAGCCAGATATCGTCTGCCGTCAACGTAATAGTACAGACATCGCGTCTGCAGGATGGCAGCCGTCGCATGACCTCGATCACCGAAATCACGGGGATGGAGGGCGATGTGATTTCGATGCAGGAACTGTTCAAGTACCAGCGTGTCGGCCTGACACCGGACAACAAAATCGTCGGCCATTTCACAGCCACCGGAGTGCGCAGCAACTTTTCGGAACGCTTCCGGATGTGGGGCTATGATCTGCCAACGGCCATTTACGAACCCACGGTGATGGAGAGCTTCTGATGCAGATCAGCGCCGAACCGATCATCTACGGCCTGATCTTTATCGGTGTACTGTTTCTGGTCGAAGGCATCTATCTGGTGGCCTTCGGCAAGTCCATCAGCCTGAACAGCAAGGTCAACCGCCGGCTCGAGATGCTGGACAAAGGTGCCGGGCGCGAACAAGTGCTCGAACAGCTGCGCAAGGAAATGCAGCAGCACATGCGATCGCGGTCCATCCCGCTGTATTCATTGCTGGCGGACAAGGCGCAAAAGGCTGCCATTGCCTTTACGCCTAGGCAGCTGGTCATGATCATGGCCGCCCTCGCCGTGATCGCCTTTATCGGGCTGAGTATCGGCACAGCGGCGGATACGGGCGTGCGGGTCGTGGCATCTATCGTGATCGGCGTCGGTGCGGTCTATTTTTGGGTCAACTCCAAAGCCAAGAAGCGGCTGGCAATGATCGAAGAACAGTTGCCTGACGCCGTTGAATTGATGGTGCGCAGCCTGCGCGTCGGACATCCCTTTTCCTCGGCGGTTTCCATTGTCGCGAAGGAAATAGAGGACCCGCTGGCAACCGAGTTTGGCATTATCGCAGATGAAAACGCTTATGGCCGGGACATCGGTGAGGCGCTCAAGGAAATGGCTGAACGTCTGGATATGCAGGATTTGCGCTTCCTTTCGGTCGCAGTCTCGATCCAGCAGCAATCAGGCGGCAATCTGGCCGAGATCCTCGCCGGTCTCGCCAAGGTGATCCGCGCACGATTCCGTCTGTTCCGCCGGGTCAACGCAATCACCGCCGAAGCGAAATGGTCGGGCAAGTTCCTGTCGGGGTTTCCAGTTTTCTGCCTGATTGCAATCACGCTGAAAGATCCGCAGTATTATGATCAGGTCGTAGATCATCCTTGGTTCATACCGGCATGCTTTGTTGTCGGCCTGTTGCTGATAGCGAACCTGATCGTGATGCGCATTCTGACTGACATCAAGGTATAGCGAGGAGCCGATGGAGTTCATCACCAAGATCCAGACAATGCTCACCGACTCGCTCGGTGATTTTGGCCCGGTGATCGTGATCGGAGTACTTGGGCTGTTCATGGTGCTGCTGGCGATACCGCTCATCCTGAACCAACCCGAAGACCCGCTGAAAAAGCTCAAACGCGCCAATAGACCTGAAAAACGCAGCACACCGCAAAAAGAGCGGCTGCGGCAACGTGGACGAAATGTCCAGCTCGACAAATTCGCGACCTTCCTTGAACCCAAGAACCAGGCAGAACTGTCGGCCGTCCAGTTGAAATTGCGTCAGGCCGGGTATCAATCCAAGGACGCCGTGCGCATCTATCACTTTGCGCAGTTTGCACTGGGTATTCTTGGGCTTATCGCGGGAACCGCCTATGTGATCCTGTTGACGTCTCAGGGTCGGGTCGTGGAAAACCAGCAGATGATCCTATATGTGCTCGGGCCGGGCGGTGCAGGGTATCTGCTCCCGAAATACTGGGTTACACGGCGTGTGCAGACCCGCAAAGAGGCAATTGAACGTGCCTTTCCGGATGCGCTCGACATGATGCTCGTCTGTGTCGAAGCGGGTCAATCTCTGGACCAGTCGATCGTCCGCGTGGCCGCAGAGTTGCACGCCTCTTACCCGGAACTCGCCGAAGAGTTCGAGATTGTCGCGTATGAAATGAAGGCTGGTAAGGAAAAATCGGCGGTCCTGCGGGATCTGGGCACGCGCTGCGGCGTTCAGGACGTGTCGTCCTTTGTCACGGTGCTGATCCAGTCCGCGGCTTTCGGTACGTCGATTGCCGAAGCATTGCGTGTCTACGCCAGCGAAATGCGCGACAAGCGCATTATGCGCGCCGAAGAGGCCGCAAACAAATTGCCTACCAAAATGACGCTTGCGACTATGGCTCTCACCGTGCCGCCGCTGTTGATCATCCTTGTCGGTCCATCGGCACAAGGCATTGCCAACCTGGGCAACATGAGCAAATAGCGCATGACATCACAGCGTTCGACGCGCGTCAAAACGACCGGCAAGTTGGCGCTGGCCCTCTCTATGGTTGCGCTCATGGCGGCCTGCGACGCGCTCAGCCCAACTGAGACGACGGATGGCGTCTATGCACCCGGCGTTGATCTGCGCAAGGATGCGGCAGATGGACTTGAAGTTGGCAACCGCCTGTTGGCGGCGTCGGAATACGAACTGGCGCTGGATGCCTTTACACGCGCCGCGCTCGATCAGGGGCTGACCCCCGAAATCCTGACGGGCATGGGAACAGCAAACCTTGGCCTTGGCCGACTTGGTCAGTCCGAAGAGTTGCTGCGCCGGGCCGTCGAGGCAGCACCGGACTGGCCCGAAGCGTGGAACAATCTTGGTGTCGTGCTGCTCGAACAAGGCGAGTTCGGAGAAGCGGAGCAGATTTTCCGAAAAGCTTACGCGCTGGACAATGGCGAAAGTGACTCAATCCGCGACAATTTGCGCTTAGCGCTCGCAAAATCGGAAAACATCGGTCATAGTGACGAGCAAAACCAAGAATATAAAGTGGTGCGGCGGGGCAGCAGCGACTACCTGATCCGCAAGACACCATGATCGAGGCAAGAGAGCAGTAAAGGACGCAAACAATGCGCCACTTCACCGTGATTCCGGTCGCACTTGTCGGGTGTCTGGCCCTATCGGCCTGTGCCAAAAAGCCGGACGAGACCGTCGAACGTGCCTTTCAAGAGGTCAATGTCGTCGATGAAAATGACCTGAATGATGTCATGCTGACGGTTGCCGACCCCAATGAGGCGGTCAGCTACTTTACCCGCAGTACCAAGCAACATCCCAACAGGATCGATCTGCAACGTGGCCTCGCGCTGTCACTGATCCGCGCCAAACGCAACGTCGAAGGTGTGGCCGCCTGGAAAAAGGTTGTCGGCATGAGCGGCACCAACTCCGAGGACAAGGTTGCCCTTGCCGATGCGCAGATCCGCGTAGGTGAATGGACGGCGGCGGAAAAGACGCTGGACAGCGTTCCTCCGACTTACGAGACCTTCAAACGCTATCGCCTCGAAGGCATGGTCGCTGACGCCAACAAGGAATGGACCAAGGCAGACAGCTACTATGAAACGGCACTTGGCCTCACGACCAAGCCTGCGGGTGTCATGAACAACTGGGGGTATTCCAAGCTGTCGCGCGGCGATTTCTCGGGAGCTGAACGCCTGTTTGGCCAAGCGATCCGCCAAGACCCCAGCCTGTTTACCGCGAAGAACAATCTGGTTCTGGCCCGTGGGGCGCAACGCAACTATTCGCTCCCCGTCATACCGATGGATCAGGTCGAAAGGGCGGAACTGCTGCACACAATGGCGCTGACCGCGATCAAACAGGGCGACGTCCAGACCGGCGAAGCCTTGTTGCGCGAGGCAATCGATACCCACCCGCAGCATTTTGAAGAAGCCTCGCGATCCTTGCGTGCCATCGAAAACGGCTAGATCCGATGTCAACCTCAGCAGAAGCTGCATTCTGGTTCCTGCCCTTCGTCCTGCCGATATGCTTTTACGTGGCGCTCACTGATCTCAGGGACATGCGCATCACCAATCAGGCGGTTTTGCTGTTGGCGGCGGTCTTTCTGATTGTTGGTCTTTTTGTCATGCCGCTGTCGACATATGGCACACGTCTGCTGCAACTCGGTATGGTGCTGATCATCGGGATCGTACTGAACGCGGCGGGTGCGGTCGGCGCAGGCGACGCCAAATTCGCGGCAGCGGCGGCACCCTTTGTCGCCATCGGAGATTTGCGTCTGTTGATTGCAATCTTTGCCGCCAACCTACTGGCGGCCTTTGCAACACATCGGTTTGTCAAATACACGCCGCTGCGCCGGGTCGCCCCTGACTGGAAGAGCTGGGATGTCGGTTGGAAATTCCCCATGGGCCTGTCGTTGGGCGGAACATTGGCCATTTACCTGATACTTGGCTCGATGCTCGGTGCCTGACGCGCAAAGCCGCGTCTCGGCAAGCCACGACACGCATTCAAACAACCGCCCAATTCCTGCCAAAAACAATCGCTAGTCGTTGCATCGGGTATCAAATTCAACCGCAGCACAGGCAGACCAGATGAACATGCAGGCAACCGCCGTCAGCGCGCCCCCCAGCCCAACGACCATCGACGACATGCGGCTGCCTCTGGTGATGATGCGTGACATCCTGCTCAAGACCGTTTTCCGCAAGAACGTGGAAACGGTGTCAGAGATTGCCGCAGCGATTTGCCTTCCGATGCAAACCACGCAGGAGCTTGTCGATCTGGCGCGCGAGCAGCGGTTGCTTGAGGCGACAGGTACGTTGAACGCCAACAGCGGCAACGAAATGGGCTATCAGCTCACCGATGCCGGGAAATCGCGTGCGCTGGATGCGTTGTCGCAGTCTGAATATTTTGGGGCGATGCCCGTTCCGCTTGATGTCTACCGCGAGCAAGTCAAACGCCAATCAATCCGGAATATCCAGATCACCCGCGATCAGCTGACCGATGCAATGGGGCATCTCATTCTGCCCGATACTCTGCTTGACCATCTTGGTCCAGCCGTCAGCGCCGGACGCTCGATCCTGATGTACGGGCCACCCGGCAACGGCAAATCCTCGATCTCCAACGGCATCCGCGACGCGCTTGGCGACAGGATTTATGTCCCGCGCGCCATCGAATATTCCGGTCAGGTCATCACCGTCTACGATCCGATCGTGCACAGCGCTGTCCACGAGGCCAAGGATGATCCCAACGCCCTGCGCCGGACCAAGCGGTTTGACACACGCTATGTCTGCTGCGAGCGCCCTACGGTGGTCACAGGCGGCGAATTATCCCTAAAGATGCTCGATCTCGTCTATAATCCAACGGCCCGCACCTATCAGGCACCGCTCCAGTTGAAATCAACCGGTGGCATTTTCATTGTTGACGACCTTGGGCGGCAGGAAGAACCCCCGCAGGCGCTGATCAACCGCTGGATCGTGCCGCTTGAGGAAAGCAAGGATATCCTGGGGCTGCAATCTGGTGAAAAGTTCGAAGTACCGTTCGACACGCTTGTGATCTTTTCCACCAACTTTCACCCGAACAAGATTTTCGATCAGGCGGCGCTCCGCCGGATATTCTTCAAGATCAAGATCGACGGGCCAAGTCAGGAGAACTTTCTGAAAATCTTTGCCCTCGTCGCGCGCAAGAAGGGCGTACCGCTTGACGAAGCAACGCTGGTGCATCTTCTCAAGGTGAAATATCCGACGATCAACAATGTCTACGCGAACTATCAGCCCGTGTTCCTGATCGAGCAAATGATCGCGATCTGTGAATTCGAAGGCATCCCCTATCAGATGAGTCCCGCGTTGATTGATCGGGCATGGGCCAACATGTTCGTGAAGGACGAAAAGATCGTCAACTAGGGTATTTCGACTTAAGCCTGAGTCATCTATCGCCGTCTAAACGTACAATTTTCGATGTGTTAGACGATAGGCAGTATTCCGGATTAAAGTCGAAACGCCATAAGGCAAACGCGCAGGCATCGGAAACTGCGGGCTGGCCCCCGCCCCGCACGGCGCTAAACTGCGCGGCATGACTCTTCCACCACAGCTTCAGAATTGGTTCGACGGCAAAGGCTGGTCCCCGCACCCGCATCAGATGGCGATGCTGGCGCGGGCGAACGAGCCTGCCACATTACTGATTGCTCCGACCGGCGGCGGCAAGACTCTTGCAGGCTTTCTGCCTACACTTGCAGACCTCGCCCGGTCGTCGCATGAGGGGCTTCACACGCTCTACATCAGCCCGCTCAAAGCACTGGCAGCGGACATTAAGCGCAATCTGCGCACCCCGGTTGACGAGATCGGTCTGGACATTCGGATCGAAGACCGGACCGGCGACACCTCGGCCACGCAGAAAAAACGCCAGCGCGCAGAACCGCCCCATATCCTGCTGACCACCCCCGAGAGCCTTGCGTTGCTGATTTCCTACGAAGACGCACCGCACATATTCAAGGGTCTGAAACGGGTCGTGGTCGATGAAATCCACGCGCTTTCAGAAAGCAAACGGGGCGATCAGCTGATGCTTGCGCTTGCGCGCATCAATGCGCTTTGCCCGGGCCTGCGCCGCGTAGGTCTGTCCGCCACGGTCGAAGATCCCGCCGCCATCGCAAACCTGCTGGCCCGTCATCCGGACAGCTGTGACATCCTTGTTGCCGATCCCGGCCCCGCACCTGACATCGCCATGCTCAAAACCGCCGAACAGCCGCCATGGGCGGGTGGTGGGGCCGCCTATGCCATCCCTGCAGTCATGGAACAGGTCAAACGCCACAACACCACGCTGATCTTTCACAACACTCGTGCGCAAGCGGAAATTTTCTTTCATAATCTGTGGCTCGCCAACCCTGACAGCCTGCCCATCGGCATCCATCACGGCAGCCTTGACCGGCAGCAGCGCGAACGGGTCGAGGCGGCAATGGTACGCGGTGAGTTGCGGGCCATCGTCTGCACCGGCAGCCTTGATCTTGGCATCGACTGGGGAGATGTGGATCTGGTGATCCAGATCGGAGCGCCGAAAAACGTCAAACGGCTGGTGCAGCGGATTGGCCGCGCCAACCACCAGTACAACGCCCCATCCAAAGCCTTGCTTGTGCCAGCCAACCGGTTCGAAGTTGTAGAGTGCATTGCCGCGCTACAAGCGGTGCAAGAAGGCGATCTGGACGGCGAACCACGCGGTCCCGGGCCGCTGGATGTACTCTGTCAGCATATTCTGATCACCGCCTGCTCGGGGCCGTTCGATGCAGACGCGCTATTTGCCGAAGTCACAAGCGCGGGTGCCTACGCTGATCTTTCACGTACCCAGTTTGACCGGTGTCTCGATTTCGCGGCCACCGGCGGATATGCCCTGCGCGCCTATGACAAATGGCAACGGCTGCAACAACGCCCGGATGGGTGGTGGAAACTGCGCGATCCCCGTGCCAGCCGCGACATTCGCATGAACATCGGCACGATACAGGACACCGATACGCTCAAGGTCCGACTCAGACGCAACCGGGGCGGCAAACCGCTGGGCGAGGTCGAGGAGGCCTTTGCCGCCAGTCTGACAGCAGGCGACACATTTCTCATAGGCGGGCAGATCGTTCGCTTTGAAGGCCTGCGCGAGATGACCGTCGAAGTCAGCCGCAATGCCGCGCGCAAACCGCGGGTCGCCACATTCTCCGGCACCAAATTTGCCACCTCGACACAGTTAAGCGCACGGATCTTAGAGATTTTCAAGCAATCAAGCTGGCCCGAATTGCCACCGCACACTGCGGACTGGTTGGCGCTGCAACGCCAGAACAGCCGACTGCCCGAGCCCGGTCGGCTGCTGATCGAGAGTTTTCCGCATGACGGGCGCGAACACTGCTGCGTCTATGGCTTTGCCGGGCGCAACGCACAGCAAACATTGGGTTTGCTTCTGACCAAACAGATGGAGGAAACCGGCCTGCACCCGCTAGGCTTTGTCGCCACAGACTATGCCACGTTGATTTGGGGTCTGGAACCGCTGCTCGACCCCGCCCCGCTGTTTAACCGATCCACGCTGCGCAATGGCCTGGCAAACTGGCTGGCGGGCAATGCCGTGATGAAGCGGACCTTTCGTGCCAGTGCGACAATCGCGGGATTGATCCAACGCAATACTCCGCGGGCCCGCAAGACCGGTCGGCAGGCCACGTTCTCGTCTGATATCCTCTATGACACTTTGCAGAAATATGACCCAAATCACCTAATCCTCGACATTACCCGGACCGAAGCACAACGCGGCCTGGTCGATTTCGCACGGATTGAAGACCTGTTGGACCGTGTCGGTGGTCGGTTGGATCTGTTGCGGGTTGACCGGGTTACACCCCTCGCCGCTCCTCTACTGCTTGAGGTGGGCAAAGTGCCGATCAAAGGCGCTGCCGAGGAACGTCTTTTGGCGGAGGAAACACAGCGCCTGATGCAGGATGCTGGCCTTTCTGCTATATGAGTAATCCGACTTGTCCATGCCTCTACATTCGCTAGACAGCGGGATATGAACGGGCACCCATTTACCTTCTCCGGCGTCAATCTGATTGCCATGGGCTCAGGCGCGCTCTGGTGGCCGGACCATCGGGTGCTGTGCGTATCAGACCTACATTTGGGAAAGTCCGAACGTATTGCACGGCGCGGCGGGGGGGCGCTGCCACCCTATGAGACCCGCGACACGCTCGACCGTCTTGCAGATGATCTTGAGCACTGCGACGCAGAAACCGTGGTTTGCCTTGGTGACAGCTTTGATGACCTTGGCGCAGCACTCGCCCTGCCCGAAGATGAACGCCTGTGGATCACCCGCCTGCAAGCCGGTCGCAAATGGATCTGGATCGAAGGCAACCACGACCCCGGCCCGCTGGAACTGGGTGGCAGCCATATGGCCGAATTGACCCTTTCGCCCCTTACCTTCCGACACATCGCCTGTCCAACGACGCGGGCCGAGGTGTCTGGACACTATCATCCAAAGGTCCAACTACGCCTGCGCGGGCGCACGGTATCGCGCCCGGCCTTTCTTGTAGATCGCAAGCGCGTAATCCTGCCTGCGTATGGAACCTATACAGGTGGCCTGCGCAGCACCGCGCCTGCTCTGCTTGATCTGATGCAGCCGCAGGCCATTGCCTTTGTAACCGGCGATCCTGTCCACGCTGTGCCGATGCCACGAAGCGCCTGAGCTACCGGTTGCTGATCACACCGGCCTCCTCAAGCATAGGCTTGTATTTGCGGCTGACCGGTATCTGATCTCCATTCGTCAATGTAAGGAACGTCTTTCCGGCCTCGCGCCCGGTTCCGGAAATGGCGTCTTGCGCGACCCAATGCGAACGATGGGTGGTATAGCCCTCGACGGTATCCATCTCGTCTATGGCATCGGCAAAGCGCATGCGAATGGTCTCGATGCTGGATGCCGATATCACATCAACAAAGTGATCACGCACTGAAATGCGCAGGATCGGCCCCTGAAACTCAGGCGACAGTCTCCGGGTCAATCGCGGGCCTTCTGGTTGATCAGGAGTCTTTTCGCCAAAATAGCCGACGGGTTCAAAACCTGGAAAAATGCGCCTCAGCATACAAACGCTAAGTGTGATCGCCGCAACGTAATAGCTCATTCTCAGAATGGGCGGGCCAAGTGACGGATCCTGGAACGCGAGCTGACCGGTCAGGAACCAGAGCGGGGGCGTAAAGAACACAACCGTCAGGGCAATCATCAAGAGGTCCTGAAGAATCGGTTTGGTCCGCGGAACGTATCTGCGTGACACTCGGCGAGACGCGCTGCCTATCACAATCGATGCTGCAGAGACACTTGACCAATAGAGCATCCGATGCAGAAACGAATGGGCCTCATAGGTACCGAACGGCCCCATTGTCGCGCCAAGGAAAGATACAAGTAACAGTACCAAGAGATTGAACCGCTTGGTCAGCGGCATGAACAACTCTTTGAAAACCCTATTCATTTAGCAAACTGATATATTCTTAGGAAGTTAATCACTAAAGCCGTTTCTAAAAATACTAAACCGGAAAGTCAGGGGGAAAATCACACGACTTTCCCCCAAGGATAAAACAGAAGTTGAGCTTATTCAGTCGCTAAACCAAGCGCAAACCGATGACGGCCATCTTAACGAACTTGTGTGCGAAATCCCGCTGCAGTCTCGGATCAAACGTCAGAGTGATGATTCGCTTGCCTGCTGTGCTCGCAAGGGACGCCTTAATTTTGCGATCAGGGGCGCCAAGGCTTTTGCGTCGGTACAAACAGGCGCAGGCGGTCTCCGACTGACAGTTCCCCGGGATGTTCGACCCATGCAGTGACACCCCGACGACCCTCTGCTGCGGGCTTGAACGCTTTGCCAAATCCCGGATGGTCGCGCTCTATCTCCTTGGCGGGCCAGATACAGGGCAGGTTTTCCATGTCAATCGTCAGGGTCAATCCGTTTGGCCCCTGTAACCGTGAGGATGGCGGCACGTGGCTGAGATCAGGAATGCCCCGGACCACGACCGATGCGCCAAGCCATGCAGGGTCGAGTGATTCCAGCCCCATGTCGGCTGCGATTCCATCAAGGTCTTCCTGCGCCAGAAGCGACACCTGACGCACGTTCCTGATTTCGGTCCCCTTGGCATAAAGCATCGTCACCCGAACACAGGAGGCGCGGGTTTCGCCATAGTGGTGTTCACCTCGCGCGCCGCCCATGTCGAACTCCAGCCGATCCTGCGGAATGGCATTGATGCGATCCTCGGCGATGCCTGCGGGCACGATTCCCAGCCAGGTCACTTCGGCTTCATAGGGTGCCAATGTCATTGTGCTCACGTGAAGGTCCTCCGAGCGAATTCGCCGAACTTGCCAAAATGCCAGCAGCAAAACAAGGTGCCGTGCCCCAAACGAAAAACACCCGGAGACCGATCAGGCATCCGGGTGCAATAGTGGCTCGTCACACTGTCATTCAGGCGGACGGCTCAGGCTCCAACCCACCTTCGGGCGGCGTCTTCTTTGGTTTTGTCTTGGGGATTGCCGTGACGCTCGGCGCGTTGCCCTCATCCGGCGTGTCATCCTCATCGTCATCCGCATGTGGCGGATCGCCGGCCATGACGCGTTTGATCTCGTCGCCGGTCAGCGTCTCATATTCAAGCAGCCCTTGCGCCAGCCGCTCCCATTCTTCGTTCTTTTCCTCAAGGATGGAATAGGCGCGCGCATAGGCGTTCTCGATAAAGGTTTTGACCTCTTCTTCGATC
Organism: Sedimentitalea sp.; assembly: GCF_039973035.1. Classification (NCBI taxonomy): domain Bacteria; kingdom Pseudomonadati; phylum Pseudomonadota; class Alphaproteobacteria; order Rhodobacterales; family Paracoccaceae; genus Sedimentitalea; species Sedimentitalea sp. The sequence goes on along the minus strand of NZ_JBDWLR010000088.1, from coordinate 95,961 downwards.
AATTCCTTGGTGTGGGCCGAGACCGAAAAGCCGGGAGTCTGGCCGGAATACCCTTCATGCGCTTCGGCATAATCGATGTTACCGACCTTGTCCGACATGCCCCACCGCAAAACCATCGCACGGGCCAGCGCGCTGGCCTGCTGAATGTCACCCGCAGGTCCGTTGGACACGTTGCCCTCGCCCCATTTGAGGATCTCCGCAGCCTTCCCGGCCATGGTCATCGCGAGTTTCTGTTCGCATTCGGATTTGTGCCAGTTCAACCTGTCAATTTCCGGCAGGCTCACCACCATGCCCAAAGCACCTCCACGCGGAATGATGGTGGCCTTGTAGACGGGATCACACTCGGGCAAGGCCATACCGACCACCGCGTGGCCCGCCTCGTGATACGAGGTTTTCTCTTTCTGCTCGGCCGTCAGTACCATTGACCGACGTTCGGCCCCCATCATCACCTTGTCTTTGGCGTTCTCGAAATCTTCCATCGTGACAAAGCGTCGTCCGACGCGCGCCGCCATCAGCGCCGCCTCGTTTACAAGGTTCGCCAGATCGGCACCCGAGAAGCCCGGCGTGCCGCGTGCAATGATCCGCAGGTCAACATCCGGCCCCAGAGGCGTCTTGCGCGCGTGGACGCCAAGAATCTTTTCGCGACCTTTGATGTCAGGATTGGCAACCGTGACCTGACGGTCGAAACGGCCCGGACGCAACAACGCGGGGTCAAGAACATCCTTACGGTTGGTGGCGGCCAGAATAATGACGCCTTCGTTGGCCTCAAACCCGTCCATCTCGACCAGCAACTGGTTCAACGTCTGTTCACGTTCGTCGTTGCCACCGCCATAGCCGGCACCACGGTGCCGTCCAACGGCGTCGATCTCGTCGATGAACACGATACAGGGCGCGTTCTTCTTGGCCTGTTCAAACATGTCACGGACACGGCTTGCACCGACACCAACGAACATTTCAACAAAGTCAGACCCGGAAATGGTGAAGAACGGTACACCAGCTTCGCCTGCAATGGCGCGGGCCAGCAACGTCTTACCGGTACCCGGAGGACCCACCAGCAATGCGCCTTTGGGAATCTTGCCACCCAACCGGCTGAATTTCTGCGGGTTGCGCAGGAATTCAACGATCTCTTCAAGTTCTTCCTTGGCCTCGTCGATGCCTGCGACGTCGTCAAAGGTCACACGACCATGCTTTTCGGTCAACATCTTGGCCTTGGACTTGCCAAACCCCATCGCACCGCCTTTTCCGCCGCCTTGCATCCGGTTCATGAAATAGACCCAGACACCGATCAGCAGAAGGAAGGGCAACAGCGTCACGAGAAACGACTGAAAACCAGACTGCTGCTGTTTTTCTGCACGCACCGGGATGTTGTTCTCGATCAGCAGATCGGTGATTCCCGCATCTTCTGGCTTGATCGCGACATAGTCGCTGCCGTCTGCCCCGCGGAACCGGATTTGTTCGCCATCCAGCGTAACCTGGCTGACATCCCCCGATTCAACAGACGCAACGAACTGAGAATACGGGATTTCACGGCTTTGCATCGTGCCGCCGGAACCGCTGAACAGATTGAATAGCGCCAGGATCAATAGAAACAAGACGACCCAAAAGGCGATATTACGTGCATTTCCCAAGGAAACTCTCCTAATTTTTGGATCGGACAGGCTCGCGATCCGCTTCTGTATAAAATAGAGATGAAACGCCAAGGTTCAATGCGATATTAACGTCGCAAAGAACTCCTCTTCACCAGCGGCCAGTTGCGCGGTCCAGCCAGCCGTTTTGCCGGCGAGCGGCGCGGCAACCAATGTCTCGCCCTGCCAGACCGCAGGTGACGCAATCAGGGATGCAAGGGGCCGCCCTGTCGCGCGCCAATCCGGGCATTCATTCAGCCCCTCCTGACCGAGAGCACGCACCTCCAGACCGACTGCGTCAGGGCCGATCAATTGCCACCGCTCATCCCAGAAAGAATCGATGGAACAGCGTGTTGATTGAATCGCGTTGTATTCACGGCAGACCCATACGCGGTTGTCGTGACGCAGAACGTTACACCCCCCCAGCGTGCTAGAGCGCCCGGCACGAATACTGTCGAGTGTGAGGCTCACCGGTATTCTGCGTGGCCCCCGAACCGTGCCTCCGACCCATGCGATGGATCGCACCAGCAGTCTGCGCGCGGTTTCACCGGGCAAGGCCCGAAACTTGCGCAGATTAAAGAGAACATCGCCGCCGTTCACGACCGCAAGCTCCCGTGCCGCGAGAAAAGTGTACCAATCCAGCGCCTCGCGCGCCTGATCCATATTGGCGGCGACGTCAGACAGCACCTTCGCCGTGATCCCCAACGGGGCCAGCAGCTTGAGCGCTTCGCGTGTCCTGACCCGCTCAAAGGCGGTATTCTGGTTCGACGGGTCCTCGCTCCAGCGGACATCCTGATGTTTCAGATAGTCGCGCAACTCCTGACGTGACAACCCCAGCAACGGACGAATGAGGGTAATGCCAAAGAGCGTGCGGTTGAGCGGCATCGCCGCCAGCCCATCGACGCCTGAAGAACGGGCCAGCCGCATCAGCATCGTTTCCGCCTGATCATCCGCAGTATGGCCGACCGCGAACATCGCGATATCCTGGGTTTTCGCCCACTCACTTATCAGCTGATAGCGCGCCTCGCGTGCACGTTCTTGCAGGTTGCCGACCCCATCCCATGACGTCCAGCGCAAGGTGGTATGAGGGACCATCAGTTCGGCACAAAGCGCCTGAACCTGCATCGCCTCGGCCTGCGCCTCGGGTCGCAGACCATGATCGACCGTTACCGCGTACAGTTCGACTGATCCCGGCTCAAAACACCGCGAAAGGATGTGCAGGAGTGCGACTGAATCACCGCCACCGGATACGGCGACACCAAGCCGGGCGGGCGGTGCGCTCCCAAAGGCACCTCTGACCCGCGCCAGAATATCGGCGTCGGCCTTGTTCAAGAGCAGCCCAGGTTCGCCATTTCCTGTTGCGCCGAAGCGACCATCTCTGAGGATGGAAACCGGACCGCGACCTCTGCAAGCGTCAGACAGGCCTGGCTGGTTTGTCCCAATTGCCCTAAGGCCGCACCCAGTTCATAGAGCGCAGCAGGGGCATCCGGCCCTACGCCATCTGCGGAAAAGCTCGCCAGATAGGCCCGGGCCGCCTCGCGCGTATCGCCGGATGCGGCCAAGGCGCGCCCGCGATTCAGATCGGCTTTGGCTGCGAGCGGACTGCCCGGATAGGATTGGTTGAATTGTGCGAACAGTTCAGCCGCACGGGCGTTGTCACCGTCTTGTTGCGCCTGCATGGCGGCCTGAAAATCTGCCTCTTCACCAACGGCCAATTCGCCATTTGAACTTGGTGTCGTATTGTTGTGTACAGGCGCAGCCGGGCTTGGAGAAGCAACACCGCCGCCCAGCGTTGTGGTCTCGCCGAGCTGGCCGACATCACCGCCTTCCAGTTCGACAAGGCGAAATTCCAAATCACCGATCCGGTTGGTTCCGTCCGACACGACGCGGTTGACCCGGTTCTCCAGCTCTTCGGTCTTGGACGTGAGGCGCTGTAACTCGGTCTCCATGGCTGTTACGCGATCCAGAACGCTGTCTCCGGTCACATCCACAGATGGCCCGCCTGTCGTTGAAAGTTCGCGCTTGAGCTTTTGAACCTCGACAAAAAGCACCGTCAGTTCCTGCCGCACGTCGGCAAGTGTCTGCTGATCCTGCGCCACTGCCGTCATGGGCAACGCCGCAGAGATCAGCGCGACCGTTACACCAACTCTCAGAACTCGCATCATACGCATCTGCCCTGCCTTACCCGGTCAAACCGCCTGCGAGAACGGTGACAGCGCGCCGATTCCGCGCATAGCAGCTTTCCTCGCTACAGATCTCGATCGGGCGTTCCTTGCCATAGGTCACAGTCTTGAGGCGATTCCCCGCCACTCCGCGCGAAACGAGATACTCGCGCACGGCATTTGCCCTCCGCGCGCCGAGCGCGAGGTTGTATTCACGGGTTCCCTTTTCGTCCGCGTGGCCTTCGATAACCGCAGAGTAATCCGCATTTGTCGTCAACCAGTTAGCCTGCGCATTCAGCGTAACCTGCCCCTCGGCCGATATGGTCGACTGGTCCACAGCGAACAACACCCGGTCACCGACCGCCTGTTGGAAATAGGCGACGGACGTCGGGTCTGACGCCGATCCGGCCGCACCTATTCCGCCGCTGCCTGCACCGCCCGCACCGCCACCCAGTTGTGATGGATCACTACACGCTGCAACAGCCAGCAGCGCGCCGACCGTCAGAAACTTTTTCAGAAAACTCATGCCCGATGCCTCACCATCTTATTTTGTCAGCACTTTCTATCACAGCTCGATTCCGTTGTGAACGCGCGACGATACATGCCTAGTTCTGCAACGGCGACCAGGATGGATCAGATCCTCCATCCGGCGTACGCACCGGCCGCAGATTACGACCGGAGATGTCGACCGAATACAGTGATGACCTTCCCGACGCCCCCTGCGTTTCGCGGGCGAACATGATCACACGACCATTGGGGGCCCATGTCGGTCCTTCGTCCAGAAACGAAGCGGTAAGCAGGCGTTCTTCGCTGCCATCCACCCGCATGACCCCAATATGAAACCGACCGTTGTTTTGCTTGGTAAAGGCAATCAGATCGCCACGCGGCGACCAGACCGGCGTGCCGTATCGTCCCTGACCAAAGCTGATGCGGCGCGCTTCGCCTCCGCTTGCCGGCATGACATAAAGCTGCTGGTTCCCCGATCGGTCGCTTTCGAACACGATCTGCGAGCCATCGGGCGAAAAGCTGGGGGCCGTTTCGATGGATGGTGCGCTGGTCAGGCGGGTTCGATTTCCGCTTGCAAGATCAAGGGCATAGAGATCGGAGTTGCCGCCCTGCTCGAGCGAGAACACAACTGTCCGGCCATCCGGCGCAAAGCGCGGTGCAAAGCTCATCGTGCCTTCGGATTGTTCAAGCACACGCTGCTGAACCTTGCCGACATCCAGAACGTGGATATGCGGAAAACCACTTTCATAACTGGTATAAAGCACCTGATCGCCATTGGGCGAAAACCGAGGGGCCAGGACGATCGATGAACTGTCGGTCAGATATTGAACGTTGGCCCCGTCATAATCCATGATCGCAAGGCGTTTGCGCCGGTCGTCCTTTGGCCCTGTTTCCGAGACAAAAACCACTCGGCTGTCAAAATACCCGCCCTCGCCGGTGATTCGGCTGTAAACCTGATCCGCCACCTTGTGCGCCATGCGCCGCCAGCCTTCGGTCGAGCCGACGAATTGCAGACCGCTCCCAAGTTCGGCTCCCGAAAACACGTCCCAGACCCGAAAGCGCACTGTCAGCCGGTCACCGGACACCGAAACGGCTCCGGTAATCAGAGCCTGCGCATTGATCGCCTTCCAGTCGGCATATTGGATTGGGGCAGAAAAATCGGTGACTTTCCCGATGTGCGCGTCCGCAGTGATTTCCCGGAACAAACCGGTGCCGATCAGATCGGCCGCAACAACCTGCGTCAGCTGCGCTGCCTGTGCCGAGGCCTCGGGTGTGTCAGGTACAAAACCGGGCACCGCAAAGGGTAATGGTTCGATGACACCTTCGGTGATCTCGATCCGCAACGGCCCGTCTTGCGCCATCACGGGCGCCGAGAATAGCGTTGCACCAAGCAGGAGGCTCGCCAGAAATCTCTTCATTTGATCCGCATCCTTTCGGGATTGAATGTCATCTCAATATCACGCCACTGGGCATATTTGTCTGCAGGCAGGTCATAACCGTTTTTCTGACAACGCAGGATGGCCCGGCGTGCGGCCTGATATGCTGTCTGCACGGATTGATCGGTGCCCCCTTCGGACCCGACGAGCCGAACGCTGTTGCCGACGACCTTACCAGACTGGTCCAGCGACATCGCCACGGTCACCACAACCTGCGAGGACCTGCCACCTACATCAACATTCCAACATTGCGACACGGCCACACGCAGCGCATCCTTTTCACCGGCGGACAAGGGCGGACCAACGGGCGCATCAGGTTCTGTCGCTGGTCCGGCCAACGCCTCTGCCAGCGCGGCATCCACAGCGCTAGAGGTAGATGACTCTGTTTCGGTCTCTGTCTCTGTCTCTGTTTCCTGCACCGGCTCGGCGACCGGTGTCGGGGCTGGCGGCGTCGGGCGCGTTCTGGGCGGACGCGGCGAACGCAGGGGCGCGAGGCGCGCAGTCTCGACAGCCTCGGTAACGATCCGATCGGTGGCCTGCTCGGGCGCAGTGGCGTCCTGCACCTCCTGCGGGGTTTCGGCACCTTCATCGGGGGTGACTTCGACCTGCTCGACAACATCGGGTTTGGCGTCTTCCGGTGGCGTAATAACCGGCTCGGGCGCGACCCTGTCTATGTCCGGCGTGGCCGGAGGTTCCGGCACAACGGCAACGTCCGGTTCTGCCGGCTCCGGGGTTGGCTCAGGCTGCACCTGTATAGGCTCGGGTTCGGGTTCAGGTCGTGCCACCGGTTTTGGCGTTTCGGTCAGAGGTTCCGGTGGCTCGGGTTCTGCTGGTGCTGTCGGCTCTTCGGCGATCACTGGTGGCTGGACGGGTGCTGAAAGCGCAGCAAACTCCTCGGATGAAATCACCGAGACCTCGTGCACCTCAAACGGCAAGGGTTCGCTGCGAAACGCACCGCCAAAGATGGCGACCGTAATCAGTCCCAGGTGGGCAATGCCCGAAATCTTGGTGCCGGTCTGCAATCCGCCACCTCACTACTTGTCGTCATCCAGCGTCGGACCACCGACATCGGTCACCAGACCGACATTGGAAAATCCGCCCGCATTCAGCGCGCCCATGATCTGCATTACGTCTTCATAGGGAATCGCCCCATCCGCCCGCAGGAAAACCCGGTCGGTCTCCCGCTCTGCCGCAATCGCCCTGAGCTTGCCGATCAGTTCGTCGCGCGGCGTCGCAGTTGTCTGTATCTGCACCTCACCCGTCGCGGTAAGGGTCACAGTCAATGGCTCCTCAGACTCAGTCGGCAGGGCATTTGCCGCAGTCTTCGGCAATTCCACAGGAACGCCGACGGTCAACAACGGCGCAGCCACCATGAATATGATCAGCAGCACCAACATAACATCGACAAACGGTGTAACGTTGATTTCCGACATCGGCCGAACGCGGCTGCGTCCGCGACCTCGGCGGCGTCCGCCCCGTTCCGATTGTTGAACCGCTGCGCCCATGGCTCAGGTGTCCAACTGGCGCGACAGAATCGTCGCGAATTCGTCGGAGAACGCTTCATAGCCGGAAATGATCCGCTCGCTGTCGGCGCTCAACTTGTTATAAAAGATCACGGCGGGGATAGCGGCCAGCAGACCCAAACCAGTGGCCAGCAAAGCCTCGGCGATACCGGGCGCAACAACGGCAAGGTTGGTATTCTGCTGCTCGGCAATCTCAATAAAGGCATTCATGATGCCCATCACGGTACCGAAAAGGCCCACAAACGGTGCCGTTGATCCAACCGTGGCGAGGATCGGCAGCCCTTTTTGCAAGGCCTCGGCTTCCTTGTTGATTGCGACATCCATGGACCGGTCGATGCGTGACTGTGCACCTGCAATCAATCCACCATCACTGCGATGACTGCGCCGCCATTCTATCATTCCGGCGGCAAAGACCTTTTCCGAACTGCCGTCCGGTTGCGCGCCAATCTGGTCAAATAACCCGTCCAAAGGCTCACCTGACCAGAACGCGCGATCAAAGACGCTCGCTTCGGCCCGTGCCGCTCGATAGGCGATCAATTTCTGAATGATGATCGACCATGACCAGAATGATGCTGCGATCAGCAGCAGCATAACCAGTTTGACGGTAAAAGTTGCACGCGCGAATAGGCCCCACAGGGAGAAATCAATCTCCTGCGCCAGCGCAAGGGTTTCTGCTTCCATCTGCCTGCTCTTTGCTCGCGACCGTTTCGATACGGCCTTTTTCTTGCAGGAACTCTAGCCGATAAGATCGGGGATTGCCAACAGAACCGGTGTTCACAAACATATCACCGCATCAATGCGCGAATCTCCGCTGGCAAACGCACTGGCTGGCCCTTGGAGTTCATGCAGACCGCTGTCACCACGGCGGTGAAAATCGGCGTCCCGGCCCGCGTGACAACCTGATCCATGACCAGCCGCGCAGGCGTGACCTTGCGAACCGTGCTTTCGACGATCAATTCGTCCTCAAAGCGGGCGGTCGACAGATACTCTGCCTCGACACGGCGCACCACCCAGACCAGACCACCCTCGCGCATGGCATTCTGGTCATTGCCCAGTTGTCGCACCCAACCGCTGCGCGCGCGCTCGATATAGCGCAGGTAATTGGCGTGATAGACGATTCCGCCCATGTCGGTGTCTTCATAGTAAACGCGGATCGGAAACTGGTGGCTCATTGCTCACGCGCCATCCGCGCTGCAAGCCGCAAAGCATGTGACGAATCCTGTGCCGTCACTGGCATCGCCGGATCATAGGCGGCGCGGATAACGCGAGCGAGCTCGGGACGCAGGATCGTGGTACCCGCTGCCAGCGCAAGCGGTGAACGCTCTCGAAAGGCATTGTCCGACCACAACAGCGCAACCTGCACCACTTGACCAAGCGCCAGCGTCTCGGCCGGCAATTCCGACAGGGCGTCATCCATTCGCAGGAAAACAAACGCGGCCTTGATCGCCCCGGCCTCATCAAACCGGAACAGCCGGTATTGATTGGCGTCGGCCTCCTGCAGCCGCGCCACCAGCGGCAAGAGTTCCGGGATCAATCGATCAAGATCGGGCACCTCAAGCAGTTCCGACCACGCCCGAAAAAAGAACACCATGCAGTTGGTGCCCAGTTCAGGATCAGTCTCGGCCATCTGATGGCCCGCAAGCGTGCAAACCGCCTCGAACGCGCCCTTGATTACCGGCAGCGTCTCGTCCTGTACGCCAAAAATGACCGGTACAATCGGCCGCCCCCACCGCGCAAACCTGTATTCCCCGACGCTCGTCAGAAACAGCGCTTCGATTTCGTCTGGTGTCACGGCCGTTCCTTCATCTTTGTCCAAATACTCCCGTCGGGGGCGTCCCATAGTCAACCGAACAGATCATTCTGCCCTTTGGGCGGGGCCATGCCCAAATGATCCCATGCCTTATGCGCCAACATTCGACCGCGCGGCGTGCGCTGAATCAACCCTTGCTGCAGAAGAAACGGCTCGATTACGTCTTCCAGCGAATCGCGGCTTTCGCTCAGCGCTGCGGACAGGGTTTCAATCCCCACCGGGCCACCGTGATAATTCTCGGCAATCAACTGTAAATAGCGCCGATCGGCGCCATCAAGCCCCATGTGGTCCACACCCAAACGTGTCAGCGCCCCATCCGCAAGTTCGCGCGTGATTGATCCATCGCCTTCGACCACCGCGAAATCCACCACCCGGCGCAACAACCGCCCAGCAATCCGCGGTGTTCCCCGTGCTCGCCGCGCAATTTCGCGCGCACCGTCGCTGTCCGCTGGCGCGCCTAGTTTGCGAGCATTACGGCTGACGATTTCGTGCAATTCATCCACCGTGTAAAATTGTAACCGGGTCGGAATGCCGAACCGGTCCCGAAGCGGTGTGGTCAAAAGCCCCATCCGCGTTGTTGCCCCCACCAAGGTAAAGGGCTGCAACTCAATACGCACGGTGCGGGCTGCCGGGCCTTCGCCAATCACGAGATCCAGCTCGAAATCTTCCAACGCCGGATAAAGAACCTCTTCGACTGCCGGGTTCAGCCGATGGATCTCGTCGATGAACAACACGTCCCGCGTTTCAAGGTTGGTCAGGATCGCTGCGAGATCTCCGGCCTTGGCCAGAACCGGGCCGCTGGTCATGCGGAAATTGACACCCAGTTCACGCGCCATGATCTGCGCCAGCGTTGTCTTGCCCAGCCCTGGTGGTCCGTGAAACAGGGTGTGGTCCATCGCTTCGCCTCGCCGGCGCGCCGATTCGATAAAGATCTTGAGATTGGCGCGCGCTTCGGCCTGCCCGATGAACTCATCCAGCGCCTGAGGCCGCAAGGCCCTGTCATTGTCTTCCGGCAACGGATCAGGCCGGACGGTCGGGTCCGCATCCATCATGTTCGTCCTCCGGGGCAGCGCTTCGGTTCAGTCATTCCGACCTAGCCTTTCGGCGCCAGCAGTTTCAAGGCCGCCCGGATAAGTTCCGCTTCTCCGGCCTCGGGTAGGGCACCTGCAGCTTCGGCAACAGCCCCTGCCGCATCGCCGGGCGAGTACCCCAGATTTGACAGGGCTGACAGCGCATCGGCCTGCGCCGACATGACGTTAGCGGGCTTCGTCGCCTGCGGGGCAACCGCAGCCGTCTCCGCCTCAATGACGGGGGCGGGCCCTCCAAGCGCTTCGATCACCGTTCCGCCCATCGCCATGACACCTGGCGCCTTGTCCTTGAGATCCAGAACCACCCGTTGCGCGGTTTTCTGACCGACGCCTTTGGCGACCGTTACACTTTTCCAATCGCCCAGGGCAATCGCCCGGCCAACGCCATCCGCGCCAAGCGCCCCGAGAATGGACAGCGATGCTTTTGCCCCGATCCCTTGCACGCTCATCAACAGGCGATGCCATTCCTTCTCGATCAGACTGGGAAAGCCGAAGAGCTGCATCAGGTCTTCGCGCACCACCAGATCGGTAAACAGAGCGACGGTCGCGCCCGGCCCCGGCAACGTGGCAAGGGTCCGTTCCGAGCAATAGACGATGTAACCGACACCTTGCACATCGATCAGAATGTGATCCGTACTGCGGTACTGCAACCGCCCGCGCAAATGTCCGATCATGCCCTCACCTCGCGTTCCACAATCGCCGATGCCGGACCGTAATAGGCGTGGCAGATCGCAATCGCCAGCGCGTCAGCGGCATCCGGCCCCGCCGGTTCACAACCCGGCAATTGCAGCCGAACCATATGCAACACTTGCGCCTTGTCCGCGTGCCCCACCCCGACAACCGTCTTCTTGACCCGGTTGGGCGCGTATTCTCCGATCTGAAGCCCCGCCTGCGCCGGAACCAACATGGCAATCCCCCGCGCCTGACCGAGTTTCAGCGTGCCCGCCCCGTCCTTGTTGACAAATGTTTGTTCGACCGCCGCCGCATCGGGCGCAAAACGGTGCAGAACATCCTGCAACTGATCATAAAGCGACAAGAGTCGGACAGACAGTTCCTTGCCTTCGGAATGAATCTGTCCGTTTGCAACGTGGCTCAACCTCGACCCTTGCGAGTCGATGATGCCCCATCCCAGGGTTCGAAGCCCCGGATCAATGCCTAAAATCCGCATGCCCTGCCCGATCCTGCCTTATTTGCCCACGCTGACGCGCGGTCTTGTTGCTTTTTTGATGCACTAGCACGAAACGCGAACATGGTCCAAGCGTTTTGCGTCAGAGTGCAAAACCGACACCCGCGAAACCAGTCGCGACGCCACAGTTCATTTCCGACAATTTCAGATCAGAAAACGACGCCGATGAATGGCAATTTTATGTTCATTTATAGATAGTTACACGCATAGGGACACATGCAATAATTGCATATGATCCATGCATTTTTTCGTCTTGCGCGGCGCAGAATCGCTCCCTATTTGCGCTTGAACGAAACGAGCAACTGAACCATCAAAACAAAGGACAAGGATATGGCTGCTTTTGACACCAACCGCACCACCCACGGCTCATTCGGCCTGATTGGCCGTATCGGCACTCTTATTTCGTCTGCAAGCGATGCAGTGATCGAATGGAACGACGCGCGCATGACTCGCAACGCGCTGTCTGGCCTCACCAATCGCGAGCTTGAAGATATCGGCCTTATTCGAGGTGATATCGATTCAGTTGCCGTGCGCACCTGCCGCCACTAACGACACAAAACCACTCATGACGATTTTTGAGCCGCGCCCCATTTAGGGCGCGGCTTTTTCATTTGGCCCGATACCATGACCAAGGCACTTGGACCGGCTCAGCGCAAATAGGGCCGCAATTCCAGCGCAAGGGCGCTCGAGATCGGGTCGACCTGCATCAGGATTGCGCCTGCATGTTCGATCAGATTGCCGTGGCGGAGCTGTGCAACACGCTCCTGATATGTCGCTTCGCCGATGCTTACGATCAGAATGGCCTTGAACAGCAGAAACGCGACGATCAGGATTGCCGCGGGGCGGATTGACCGTCGTTCGCGTATGCGCATCGGCCTCGCCATGACCAGCCCATCAGAGTGCGTGACGCTCTCGCGCCCCCGTGCCATGGCCTTGTGCTTGTGGTCCAGGCGGCGCAGGCGTTGGTCAAATTGGGTTTGGCTCTCGTTCACTGGAAGCTCCGATAGGCTGGCCCCCACCAACGCTAAAAACTAGGACGTCCTTACGATGCCCCGGCAACCGGCCGAAATTTGAGACGAGTTTTAGGCGATTTTTTGGAGAATGAGCGTAGACCAGTCACCAATCTCTTCGTGAGAGATAAGATTGGTTCCGTTTTCAAGGTAAACAGCAATCACCTCGGCAGCCTGCTCGTTCAGTATGCCAGAGAGGATCGCAAACCCGCCGGGTTGCAGATGCGCCGCGATTTCAGGGGACAGCGCCACCAGCGGACCTTTCAGAATATTGGCAAAGATCACGTCATAGGGCGCATGTTCATGCAGTGCCGGGTGATCAAACCCCGCAGCCTCGACGCATTCCCCCCCGCTGTCGATCCCGTTTGCGCGCAGGTTGGCCTTGGCCACATCGACCGCAACCTGATCGATATCGCTCGCCAGAATGGTCGCGTCCCAAACTCGCGCCGCAGCCATTGCAAGAACCGCAGTGCCACAGCCGATATCGGCGACGCTTTTCGCTAGGACTCCGCGTTCGATCAACGTCTCGACCGCCCGCAGGCATCCCAGCGTCGTCCCATGGTGCCCCGTTCCAAAGGCCATCGCCGCCTCGATCAACAGCGGTTCGACATCCTCCGGCACCTTGTCAGCATCGTGGCTGCCATAGACAAAGAACCGGCCTGCCCGCACCGGGGCCAGTTCACGGCGCACATGGGCGACCCAGTCGGTTTCGGGCAACTCGGACACGACAAAGGGCTTGGCCTCGAACGCCACCGCCAACAGGGCCAGCGCGGCCTCGTCCGGGGCGCTCTCGAAGTAGCCGCCAATCTCCCAAAGGCCCGATCCGTCTTCGACCTCGAACACCCCGATCCCGGTGGGTTCGGGTATCAGCCGCTCCATCGCTTCGCCGAGGGCTTCGGCGGCTTTCTTGCCCATCAATGTGGTCAGCGCGGTAAAGGTCGGCATCATCGTCTCCTGAATCGGTCCGCATTCGCGTAGGGGCGTGGCGGCGCAAGGTCAAGCGGGGGAAGGTTGCGACGATGCAGAGCCACGACATAGCACCAGCCCCAGATCGCAGCAATCAAACCAACCACGGCCCCCGCCGCCGCCTGCGCATAGATCACACCATTCGCGCCGAACCACAGCGCAAAGAGCATTGCCAGCGGCAGAGTCAGAACCCCGTCGCGCACCCAATTGGTCAACGTAGACCGCGTCGACTTGCCAAGCGCGTTAAAGGCCGAGTTCGCCACAAACAACGCCGAACCCAGCACGAAACCGCCTGCGCCAATGCTGGTAAAGGCAAGCACGACCTCGATACCCTGCGGGGTTAGTTCAAAGACGCCGGCAATGCTGGGCCCCAGAACCGCCAGCAACGCCCAGGTCACCAAGGTATAGGCCACGCCAAACAGAACCGCGTCGCGATAGGTGGTCCGGACACGGTCGTATTCACACGCGCCAAAGTTCTGGCCAAAGATGCCGCCAATCGCCCCGGCAAGCGAGAATATCCCGCCAAAGGCCACGACAGTCAGTCGCCCAACCACCGCCCAACCCGCCATAGCGTCGTCGCCGTATGGGGCCATCACTGTCGTGGCGAGAAAGTTTCCGACCGGAGTCGCCAGTTGGGTCAGGATCGTTGGAACGGCAATGGCCAGATAGGGACCCAGGGTCGCCCTGATATCCGCAAGCGCAGGCCGCGCCATCAGATCATGAGTGCCAATGGCGAACCGCAGCGCAAGGGCCAACATCACAAAGCGAAACAGTGTGATCCCAATGGCCGCCCCATCGAGCCCCATGCCAAACCCGTAAATCAGGACAGGGTCCACCACCATCGCCACGGCACCCGACAACAGCGTGACCATCATCGACCGGCGCCCATCGCCCTCCGCGCGCAATGCACCGTTTGCAATCATGCTGATCGCCATGATGCCCAACGATGGCAACGAAATCGCGAGATACCGCGCCGCCAGCGCGGCTGTCTCGCCCGTGGCACCAATCAAGGCAATGATATCATGCCGAAACGCGATGATCAGCCCGGCAACCGTAAATTGCCAGAAACCTGCAATTACGGCGGCGCTGGTCGCCTGCTGCCGCGCGGTTTCGCGATTGCCCGCGCCAATGCTGCGCGAAATCAGAGCGGTTGAGGCGATCATCAGGCCAATGCCTGACGAGACCGAAAAGAACTGGACCGCAAAGGCAAACCCGACAGCGGCGAGCAATTGCGGGTCCCCCAATTGCGCGATCCAGTAGAGGTTCGCCGCATCCACGATAAAGACAAAGGTGATGCCCATCGCGCCGGCCATCGTCATGCGAACAACATGACCCATCGTTGATCCAGTCAGGAACCGCCCCTTGCCGGCCAAACCCGTCGCCTATTCGGCAGGCGCAGGCAGACCGCGCGCGAAGATGGTTTCATAGCCCGGTTCGGGATCACGCGGGATCATCAGAGCCAAAGACAGCGAGATCAGCGCCATGCCGGATGCCAGCGCAAACACCGCAGCCGGAGAAATGACCCAAAGCAACCCGAGAAGGACGGGCAGGAACACTGCTGCAATATGGTTGATCGTAAAGGCCACGGCAGCCGTTGGGGCGATATCGCGTGGGTCAGCGATTTTCTGGAAGTAGGTCTTGAGCGCCAGAGCAAGGCCAAACAGAATATGGTCTACGACGTATAGAGTCGCCGCCAACGCCACGCCCCAGCCAAACCAGTAGACACCGCCATACATTGTGAAAACGATGGCCAGACCGACATATTCCCAAGTCAGCGTCCGACGTTCGCCAAAGTGGCTGACGGCCTTGCCCAGAAACGGCGCGACCAGCATGTTGATCACAAGGTTGATCAGATACAGCCCGGTCAGCTCATGCACTTCAAAGCCAAAGCGTTCGACCATCATGAACCCGGCGAACACCATGAATATCTGCCGCCGGGCGCCCGACATGAACTGCAGCGCGTAATACAGCCAATAACGACGGCGCAGCACCATCTTCTTGATCTGCGGATGCGGTGCTTCGAACTGTGGATAGGCAATCATGCACAGGATGGCCAAGCCAAACGTCACCCCGCCCGCCGCCATGAATACAAAGTTATAAGTCAGGCCCAACGGCTCCCACATCACAACGATCAGGATAAAGACCACCAGCGTGACAGCCGAACCGGCCCCCATGATCCACCCGAGGATCTGCGGCGCGCGATCCTTGGGCAGCCATTGCAGTTGCAAGGACTGGTTCACTGTCTCATAGTAGTGAAAGCCAATCGAACTGAGCAAGGTCAGGAACAGCAGACCGCCAAGACTGGGAAACCATGCAGTAAATGCCGTGGCGACCCCCAAGAGCGCGAGCGAGATCAGCCCCAGCACCTGTTCGCGGACAAAGATGATGATGGCGATGACGCCCACAGCCAGAAAGCCGGGTATCTCGCGCACCGTATGCAACAGGCCAATGTCGGCCCCATCAAACCCCGCAACCTCAACGACAAAGTTGTTGAGCAGCGCGTACCAGGTGTAAAACGCGACGGGCATCGTCATCGCCATAACAAACAGCAATGTTGTCGGACGCCGCCACAGCGGCATGGTCCGCGCATCTGATATCGGAATGTAGTTGGCCATAAATTGGGCATACGCCCGTTGAACGAAATTGGCGAGATAAAAGCGGCGGCCGCACAAACGATCTGCACCAGCGCAGGTCTGTCGCCTTTGGCATTTTAGATAGAATGGGGTGTCCAGCGATTGACGCTCTAGTCGTGCCGGAGTGCGGCGGGTTTGCTCAGGGCCTCAATAAAAACTTTGCGGGTCAATATCCACGCTTAGACGCAGATCGCCTTTCAGCCGCAGCGACCCAATCCAGCGCGAAATCGCCTCTTGCAGCGGCGCGCCCTTGGCCGCCTTGATCAACAACCGCACCCGGTGACGACCGCGAATCCGTGCGATTGGTGCCGGGGCCGGACCAAAGACCTGCGCCCCGATATCGCGCAACGGCGCGTCAGAGCGCGCCAGAGCATTTCCCAGATCAAACACCTGCGCCACATCGGTTCCCGAAAGAATGATCCCGGCCATGCGCCCAAAGGGTGGCACACCTGCTGCCTCGCGTTCTGCTGCTTCGGCGCGCCAGAACCCTTCCTCGTCGCCTGACAGGATCGCGCGGATCACGGGGTGTTCTGGTTGAAACGTCTGCAACAACGCCGTGCCCGGTTTGTCCGCCCGCCCGGCCCGCCCGGCGACTTGGCGCATCAGTTGAAACGTCCGCTCGGCGGCGCGCAGGTCCGACCCTTGCAACCCAAGATCAGCGTCGATCACCCCCACCAACGTCAACAACGGAAAGTTATGCCCCTTGGCCACTAGTTGCGTGCCGATGATGATGTCGGCCTCACCCTGCGCGATCTTTTCGATACCTTCCTTCAACGCCCGTGCGCTGCTGAACAGATCAGAACTCAGCACTGAGATCCGGGCCTCGGGAAACAGCGCCGCCGCCTCTTCTCCCATCCGCTCGACACCCGGCCCGACCGGCGCCAGCTTGCCTTCGACTCCGCAGGATGGGCAGGCCGTGGGGATGGGCGTGGTCTCGCCGCATTGGTGGCACATCAGCCGTTTCAGGAACCGGTGTTCGACCATCCGCGCATCGCAATGGGTGCATCCGATCTGTTGCCCACAGGCCCGGCACAAGGTCACCGGCGCAAAGCCCCGCCGGTTGATGAACAACATCGCCTGTTCACCCTTGGTCAGCCGGTCTTCGATGGCCGCCCGCAGTGTGGGAGACACCCAATGTCCCGCCTGCATCTGCTCTGCGCGCATGTCGATGGCGCGCATATCTGGCATCACAGCCTCGCCAAAACGCGAGGTCAACTCGACCATGTCGTATTTGCCGGCCTGCACGTTCGTCCAGCTTTCAAGGCTGGGGGTCGCGCTGGCCAGAACCACGCGGGCACCGCAGATCGCGGCGCGCAGCACCGCCATGTCGCGTGCGTTATAAAGAACGCCGTCCTCTTGTTTGTACGATGTGTCGTGCTCTTCATCGACGATGATCAGACCCAGTTCCTGGAAGGGCAGGAACAAGGCTGAACGTGCACCCACGACAAGCTGCGCGTCGCCTTGCCCGACCATCTTCCATATGCGCCGCCGCTCGGTCATCGTGACCCCGGAATGCCATTCGGCGGGCCGCGCCCCGAAACGGGCCTCGACACGGGTCAGAAACTCTGCAGTCAGGGCAATCTCGGGCAAAAGTACCATTGCCTGCCGCCCGCGTTTCAGGGTCTCGGCCACTGCTTCGAGATAGACCTCAGTCTTGCCGGACCCCGTTACGCCCTTGAGCAATGTCGTGCCATAGCGCCCTTCGCCAATCGCCTTACCCAGATGCGCGGCGGCGGCGGCCTGATCACCGGTCAACGCCTTGCCACTGCGCGATGGGTCCAGCGGAGGCAGCGGCAGGTCACGCGGGCTGTCCTCTTCGCGCACAGCGTCGAACTTGACCAAACCCTTGACAACAGATGACGTCACGCCCGCCATTTCGGCCAGTTCTTTCAGCGTGAAAGACAGACCACCATATTCCTTGAGCGTGTCCAGAACGCGACGCCGCGCGTCGGTCATCCGTTCCGCCGCACCGGAACCAAGGCGATAGACCTTGCGCATCGATGGCGGATCACTCAGCCCCGGCGCACGGGTTGCCAGCCGCAACATCGCGGGCATAGGCGTCAGCGTATAATCCGCCGCACGGCCCAGAAAGACCTGCATCTCTTCTCGCATCGGGGCGACATCCAGCACCCGAATGATCGGGCGGATCTTGCTGCGGTCATAGTCGCCCTGCCCCGGCCCCCAGACCACGCCCATAACCTTGCGCGGGCCAAGCGGCACCTCGACAAAGGCCCCCGCAAAGCAGCCACCTTCCGGCGCTTTGTAATCCAGCAGCCGATCCAGCGGTTGCGTGGTCAGCACCGCAACCAGATCGCCCTGGTCAAAAAAGCTTTGGGTGGCGTTGGGAGACGGCAACAGATCGGACCTCGCTTGTGGTTTTGCGATAGCCGGAGCACGGTCACCAGCCCCGGTCACCATGAGGTAAGGCCAAGCCGCGCCAACGCCAACCCACCAATGGAATGCATCACAACTTTTCTTGCCGCCGTCTCAGTGAGGAGCGGCATGCAGGCGCCGACAGCCACCAGCCCTAACCGTCAGGTCACAGTACCGGAATTTTCGCGCTCACCCCTGCCTTTTCGCCACAACGCAGACTCCATGCGTGCTATAGGCAAGAAAAAAACGTACGAGGCAAAAATGAGCAGCAACCCAAAGCTGGAAGAAACCTTGCGCGATGCAATCATCGCCAAGCCCGATGCGATTCTGGATGATCAGGCGGTGATGCAAGCGCTGATTGCCGCCGATGACCGCTCCAAAGGTGACAATATCATCGACCTGCGCGGCGTCGCGATGGAGCGGCTCGAAGCGCGGCTGGACCGGCTCGAAGACACCCACCGCAGCGTGATCGAAGCCGCCTATGAAAATCTGTCGAGCACCAATCAGGTGCATCGCGCTATCCTGCGGATGCTCGATGCAACAGAATTCGAGGTGTTTCTGCGAGATCTCGGCGGCCCGGTTGCCAGTATCCTGCGGGTCGAGGCCATCACGCTGGTTCTGGAGACAGCGCAGGGCGATCACGACACCGGCGGGCAGCATCTGAACGGCGCGCTGACTCTGGCCGAACCCGGCTTTGTCGAAGATTATCTGGCGCGTGGACACAAGGGCGCGCCCCGTCAGGTCAGCCTGCGCGCGGTGGCTGACGCCAGCCCTCGCGTCTATGGGGACAAGTCAGACCGTATCCGTTCGGAAGCCTGCATGCGCCTTGATTTTGGCGAAGGTAAATTGCCGGGGCTTCTGATCATGGGGTCCGCTGACCCAATACATTTCGCGCCGCAACAAGCCACCGACATTCTCGCATTCTTTACCGGCGTGTTTGAACGGACCATGCGCCGCTGGCTGTCATGACCCTGATCTCACCAGCCTGTCGGGACGCGCTGCAAGACTGGCTCGACGGGCAAAAAGCGTTGGCTGGGGCATCGGAGAACACCATCATCGCCTATCGCGGTGACGTGGGTGATTTCCTGTCGTTCATGACCATCCACCACGGCAACTCACAAGGTCTGGGCGCACTGGAACGGATATCCATTTCGGACATGCGCGCCTGGATGGCACAGACTCGTGCGGGGGGTGCGGGTGCGCGCTCGCTCGCGCGCAAACTGTCTGCGGTCAAGAGCTTTTACCGATGGCTCGCAGAGCGCGCGGGGTTCGAGCCGACAGCCGTGCTCGCCACACGGTCCCCCAAGTTTCAGAAAAAACTGCCAAGGCCGTTGGCCGAAGACGCCGCGCAGGCGGTGCTGGATACGGTCGAATTGCAATCAACAACCACATGGGTTGGTGCGCGTGATGTCGCCGTGGTGACGTTGCTTTATGGCTGCGGGCTGCGCATATCTGAGGCGCTTGGCCTCAAGGGGGCTGACAGCTCCTTGCCCGCTTCGTTGCGGATCATCGGCAAGGGCGGCAAGGAACGACTGGTGCCGGTTCTGGACGCCGCACGCGATGCTGTTGCTACCTATGTCAGGCTCTGTCCACATCCGTTGGAACCGGATGCACCGCTGTTTCGCGGCGTTCGTGGCGGGCCGTTACATGCCCGGCTGATACAGGGAGCCATGGCGCGGACACGAATGCAGCTTGGTCTGCCAGCCACCGCCACACCGCACGCCCTGCGCCACAGCTTTGCCACCCATCTGCTGAGCGCCGGTGGCGATCTGCGGGCGATACAGGAGCTGCTTGGCCATGCCTCTCTTTCCACCACACAGGCCTATACCGCTGTGGATACTGCCCGCCTGATGGAGGTCTACGACCGCACCCACCCCAAGGCATGAAACCTATCCCGGCTCTCTCCCTATGCGGGCAGATTTCGCTTTGCATCCCACCGGCACATCCGGCACAAGCAACGTTATGACCCCAAATGTCCGCGCCCTTCTTGTCCATTTGTTCACCGCAACCGGCGCGGTTTTTGCCATGCTCGCCATGCTCGCCGCCGCGCAGACGGAATGGAGCCTGATGTTTCTCTGGCTGGTCGTCGCCTTTTTCGTCGATGGAATCGACGGACCGCTGGCGCGCCGATATCACGTC
Organism: Sedimentitalea sp.; assembly: GCF_039973035.1. Classification (NCBI taxonomy): domain Bacteria; kingdom Pseudomonadati; phylum Pseudomonadota; class Alphaproteobacteria; order Rhodobacterales; family Paracoccaceae; genus Sedimentitalea; species Sedimentitalea sp. Next base: position 75,503 of record NZ_JBDWLR010000088.1, on the reverse strand, counting down.
AAACATTATGCACCGGAATTTGACGGCGTCTTGCTGGACCTGATCATCGACTATCTGACCTATGTGTTCATCCCGGCCTTTGCGCTGTTTCAATCCGGGTTGATGGACGGCTGGACGGGTTGGGTCGCGATCATCGTCATCACCTTTACCAGCGCGATGTACTTTGCTGACACGCGCATGAAAACAAAAGATAATTCGTTTTCCGGCTTCCCCGGCTGCTGGAACATGGTGGTGCTGGTGGTGTTCGCGTTGCAACCGAACTTCTGGGTGATCCTGACGCTTGTCACGGCCCTTGCCATCACCATGTTCGTACCGCTCAAATTCGTGCATCCCGTGCGCACCGAACGCTGGCGTCCCGTGACACTTCCGATGGCGTTGGCGTGGACGTTCTTTGCAGGCTGGGCCGCATGGGTCGACTTTCACCCGCAAAGCTGGGCGCATTGGGGATTGGTCGTGACCTCGGTTTACCTGTTGTTCGCTGGAATCGCGCAACAGATCATCCCGATGAAGGACAAAGCCAGCCTCTAACCTCTCTACTCAACTGTGTTGGTGGATGAACGGAATTGCATGCTCGAAAAATTGATCAAATGCAGTCGTGCCCTCTGTCAGGACGTGGTTGTTGCCGGGCAGTTCTATGAATCGCGCACCGGGTATCGTCCGCGCAATCAATCGCCCTTCCTCAAGCGGCGCACGGCGATCTCCGCGCACATGGGCGACCAAAACCGGCAAGTCGAGTTGGCTGGCCATTTCGATAAAATCAAACTGCGAGATCAGATCATAGATACGCAGCACATCCTCCCTGTCGGTTGCCAGCCGTTGCATTTCGTCGAAGGTGTCTTGCACGTCCGGGCCTGAATCCGGCACAAATCCTGACGTAAAGAACTGTCGGAATGTCGGGTTGGGCGAGCCCCAGCCATCCTCGATCATCCGGCGTCCGGTCTCGCTCAGGACGACCTGTTCGTGGCTGTCGCGCCGCAATGCCCCGCGCAGATAGCCACCAAGAATGACAATTGCGCTGACCTTGTCCGGATGTGCTGTCGCATAATCAACCGCGAACCCGGCACCTTGGCTCTTTGCGAAGATCACGAACCGTTTTAGGCCCGAAGCCTCGACAACCGCCTCCATATCCTGCCGGATCGCATCACAGGAAACCTCGGTCACCTTTCGGTCCGAAAGCCCGTTGCCGCGTTGATCAAAGCGTACGAATTTGGTCGCCTGTGCAAACGTATCTATGAACGGGCCATAAAGCGGGTTCTGCCATTCGTACTCGATATGGTTGATCCAATGCGGTGCGCGCAGCACTGATGGTCCATTGCCAACCGAGGCCCATGCAATCTGGGTGCCATCCGCCGACGCACAAAACCTCACATGCTGCTGCTGTGACATGACCGGAATTTTGGCCCGCTCAGGCGGATCAGCCGTCCACTGCCAGACACGGATCGGTCGTGTGATGTTCTTGATGCGCTGGCGGCCAAGGTCGCGGAATGGCTCTCCGATCCCGTCTGTCACCGTCTGATGCACGATATCTGAAATACACACGCCACCGGGCTCGGCCAGCTGCTCTAGCCGCGCCGCCACATTCACGCCATCACCAAAGATATCTCCTTCGTCCCGAATCACGTCGCCAATATTGATGCCAATGCGATATTGGATCCGGCGGTCTGGCGCGCGATCCGCCTCGCGTGTGATCATGCCGGACTGGATGTCGATGGCACAGCGAACCGCGTCACGGGCCGACGTGAATTCGACCAGCATACCGTCGCCACTGGTCTTGACGATACGCCCTCTGTTGGCCGTGATCTGCGGGTTGATCAGCTCTGACCGATGCAGCTTTTGTCGGGCAAGCACGGCTGATTCTCCCAACTCCATCAGCCGCGCGAACCCAACCATATCGGCGGCGAGAACAGCCGCCAGTCGCCTTTCAGGTCCTTTGTGTACGCTGGGGTTCATATTCCATCAGTATCACGATTTGGCCATTGGCTAAATCACATCGTCCAGAACGATCTCGCGTCCGTTAAAGGTAAAGCTGTCGCCTTTGCTCAGCCCGTCTATCGCTTTGAAAATCGGGCTTTGCGTCGAAATGCCCATGTAGGTCACCCCGTCGCAATCAAACTTGACGGTCGACACGACAACCACAAAATGACGCCCGTTGAACGAGACCACCGCGCCCGGCTGCACCGTATCGGTGACCGAGAAATCCGTGTTCTCGATGGCGTCAATCTTGGCGTGATGCGCTTGCACCGGGTGGTCGAACGCCGCTGCCAGGTCGGCGCTCTCGCGTGCGTCGGCAATGTCATCCTTGTCATGCGCTTCGCGGTCGTCCAGTTGCGAGTCCCGCAGGTAATTTTCGTAATGTGCCTTAGCTGACGCCAATGCGCTTTCTTCAAGCGACATCAACTTTTCATGCACGGCCTGTTTCAGTGCGGCTCGGTCCTCGGATTTTGTCACTGCTTGGCTCCTTTTAGGTGAGGGACCTCACAAAGGTGGTGCCCGTGCACCCAACATGCAAACATTAAACTGCTAGCACCGATCAGATCAGCAACCCCGCCGCCCCCTCGTGACGCAACAGCGCGACCTTGGTTTCAACGCCACCCGCACCCGAAAAGCCGCCAAGACTCGTTGCGCCCAAGACGCGATGGCAGGGAATGATGATCGGGATTGGATTGCCGCCACAAGCCTGACCAACCGCCTGTGGCGGGACGCTCAGATCACGGGCGATATCGCCATAGGTGAGGGTGTGCCCGACGGGGATCGCCCGCATCGCATCACAGACCGCCTGCTGAAACGTGCTGCCTCCAACTTTTAGCGGCAGATCAAATTCATTGGTCGAATCTTCGAAATACGCCGCCAACTGCTGTGCCGCCCGGTCCAAGACAGTAGAGTGATCGTGGCCACGCCCACCCCACTCCACACGGGTGATCGCATCGCCCTCTTCGGTCAGCGTCACGTCACCCGTCGGCGTTTGAACCGTCAGGCGACGCATTGCATGTTCCTAATGCTTTCCATCCTGTCACCTTGCCTCGAAAGCACCGCGTACTCAATGGATGGCAGAAAATTCCGGCCCCACGCGAGGGCCGGAACCGACATTAGCCTAGCGCACTATCACAGCGGCCACAGACACCAGCATGGGCGTGGGTGCCGACATCGGGGAGGATTTTCCAGCAACGCTGGCATTTCTCGCCCTCGGCAAGTGCGAACACCACCGCCACACCCGACACATCGTCGAGCGTGAACGCGCCCTCGGGTCGCGTATCGGTGCTCAGCTCGATCTGCGACGCGATGCAGACATCGGCAAAGTTCACGCCCTGCAACATCTCAACCATCTCGGCGCTGTCGAGATACACGACAGGTGCGGCCTCAAGGCTTGATCCGATGACCTTGTCGCGGCGTTGCACCTCCAGCGCCGCCGTGACGACCCGGCGCACATTGCGCACGCGATCGATGACTGCGGCCAGATCCGGGCGCAGCCAGTCTTCCGGTGTATCCGGCATGTCCTGTAGATGGATCGAGCTGTCCTCACCCGGGAACCGTTCGAGCCAGACCTCCTCGGTGGTAAAGACGAGGATCGGGGCCAGCCATGTGGTCAATCGGTGAAACACCATGTCCAGCACGGTAAGCGCCGCGCGACGGAACAGGCTATCATCCGCGTCGCAATACAGAACATCCTTGCGGATATCGAAATAGAACGCTGACAGATCGACCGTGGCAAAAGTGAACACCTTTTGGAACACGCCCTGAAAATCGAATGCGGCATAGCCGGCACGCACCTCGGCATCCAGTTCGGCCAGACGATGTGCAACCCATTGTTCCAGCGGCGGCATATCTGCGTTGGGAACCGGCTCGATGCTGTCAAAGTCCCCAAGAGAGCCGAGCATGAACCGCAGCGTGTTGCGCAGACGGCGATAGCTGTCGGCAACCCCTTTCAGGATCTCCGGGCCAATCCGCTGGTCGGCGGTGTAATCGGCCTGCGCCACCCACAGCCGCAGGATATCCGCGCCATATTGCTGCACGACCTTTTCCGGCACGATGGTGTTGCCGAGCGATTTGGACATCTTGTTGCCCTTTTCGTCCAGCGTGAACCCGTGGGTCACCACATTGCGATAGGGCGCGCGCCCGATGGTGCCACAGGCCTGCAACATCGAGGAATGGAACCATCCGCGATGCTGATCGGTGCCTTCCATATAGACGTCGGCAATGCCGTCCGCCGTGCCATCCGCCCGGTCCCGCAGCACAAAGGCATGGGTAGAGCCTGAGTCAAACCACACATCCAGAATGTCGAACACCTGCTCATAGGCTTCCGGATCGACGACACCGGAGAGGAACCGCTCTTTGGCCCCATCCTTGTACCACGCATCCGCGCCTTCGGTCTCGAACGCCTCGACGATCCGCGTGTTCACAGCCTCATCCCGCAGCAGGAAATCGACATCCGTGGGCAACGCGCCCTTTTTGACGAAACAGGTCAGCGGAACACCCCACGCGCGCTGGCGGCTCAGCACCCAGTCAGGCCGCGTTTCGATCATTGAAAACAGCCGATTGCGACCTCTCTGGGGGGTCCATTTTACCAGTTCATCGATGCTGGTCAGCGCCCGTTCCCGGATCGTGGTGCCATAGGTGTCCTGACCATCGCCCACCGCGCGGTCGATGGCCGCGAACCACTGCGGTGTATTGCGATAGATCACCGGGGCCTTGGAGCGCCAACTGTGCGGATAGCTGTGCTTGATCTTGCCACGCGCCAACAAGCCACCAGCCTCAACAAGCGTGTCAATCACCGCCTTGTTGGCATTGCCCTCCTTGCCGTTGGGCTTGAGGATGGCCTTACCGCCAAAGAGCGGCAGATCAGCGCGGAACCGGCCGTCGGGATTTACGTTATAGGTGATCACCTCACCCAGCATCCCGAGATCGCGATACAGTTCGAATTCATCCATCCCGTGGCTGGGCGCGCAATGCACGAACCCGGTGCCGTCTTCGTCGGTGACAAAGGGAGCGGCGCGAAAATCGCGTGGCTGATTCCATTCGCCATTGCCGCCTTCGACACCGGCAAGTGGATGTTGCAGGGTCATGCCCGATAGCTGCACCGGTGTGACATCGCGCACCCGGCGGTACATATCCTCGGTCAATCGCGCGCGGCCCATCACGTCGCCCGCCAACTTGTCAGCCAGCACAAAGCGATCCCCGACCTTTGCCCAGCTTTCCTCGGGCGTGGCGGTCACTTCGTAGAGCCCGTAGTCAAACGAGTCGCCAAAAACCACACCCTTGTTTGACGGTATGGTCCAAGGCGTCGTGGTCCAGATCACCACATGCGCGCCGATGAAATCGCGAGCTGCCGCCGCTTTGGCTTCGGCCACGGCTTGGCGGACCTCGTCGGTTTCCTCTTCGTCCGACAGGATCTGATCAGGCATCGAGAAATTCGTAATCTCAAATTTCACCCAGATCGTGAAGCTTTCCTTGTCGTGATACTCGACCTCGGCCTCGGCCAAGGCCGTCTGCTCGACCGGCGACCACATCACCGGTTTGCTGCCTTGGTACAGGGTCCCGTTCATCAGGAACTTCTGGAATTCGGCGGCGATCACCGCCTCGGCATGGAAATCCATCGTCAGGTAGGGATCGGGCCAGTTGCCGGTCACGCCCAGACGCTTGAACTCCTCGCGCTGGATATCAACCCAGCCCTCGGCGAACTTGCGGCATTCCTGACGAAAATCGAGAACGGGCACGTCGTCCTTATCACGGCCCTTTTTGCGGTACTGTTCTTCGATCTTCCATTCGATCGGAAGACCATGACAATCCCAGCCCGGCACATACCGCGCGTCAAATCCCATCATCTGATGGCTGCGCACAATCATGTCCTTGATGGTCTTGTTCAGAGCGTGGCCGATATGCAGGTGCCCATTGGCGTAGGGAGGTCCGTCATGTAGCGTGAACGGTGTGCGGCCCTGTTTCTCGCGGAGGCGGTCGTACACACCGATGTCTTCCCATCGCTCCAGCCAACCCGGCTCGCGCTTGGGCAGGCCCGCGCGCATAGGGAAATCGGTCTTGGGCAGGTTCAGGGTGGATTTGTAGTCGGCTGTTTCGGTCGTCGTATCGGCGCACATGGGTGGCGTCCTCTGGATCAGTCAAATCGGAATAGTTGCAAGCGGTCGGTGCGATGGCTCAAACACCTTTGCCCGGCGTCTCAGGGTCAGAGCGCCGGGGATATAATTCGAATAATGATCCGGACCATGCGCATCATGCCCCGGCTTATAGGGCGGGCTGCGAAGATGGTCCAGAGGATCTGGCAGTGCAGGGGTGTAGATCAATACTGGCCACTTGCCCGCAGGTCCACCTAGAAGAGTCGAGCCAGACGCCGCACCTGCAGAAAGGCCCACATAATTGGCCCTAAAGGCGCTCCGTCAGCACTGAAATGACCTCAATCAGACGTGAAAGAGGGTGCCGACAGCAAAGGCGATGGATGCCGCCAAACCGCCAATCAGAAAGGTCTCAATCCCGGATCGCCACCAAGGCGCAAGCGACCAGCGGCTCTTGAACGCGCCGATCGCAAAGAACACCGCCATTGTCATCACAGCAGACAGCTCAAACGCGCTCTCTGCTCCCAAGAGGAAGGGCAGAAGCGGGATAAAACCGGCGGTCAGGAAGGCCATGAATGTTGCCAAAGCAGCGCGCATGGGGTGCGGATCAACGCCGCTCAGACCATATTCCCCTTGCAGCATCAGGTCGATCCAACTGTCCCGGTCTGCAGTGATCGCCCGCGTCGCGTCATCAAGAACCGGCCCGTCCAGCCCCATCTGCAACAGGATTTCGCGCACTTCGCGCCGCTCACCGTCTGGGTAACGCTTGATATGGCGTTCCTCGATAGCGCGAACGCGGCGGATATTATCGAGCTCGGCCTTGGTCCCTGAATAGTTGCCAGCGGCCATTGAAAATCCGTCGGCCAGCACATTTGCGATGCCAAGGGCCACGATGACAAAGGGGGACAACCCGGCCCCCGCAACCCCGGCGACGATGGCAAAGGTGGTGACCGACCCGTCAATCGCCCCATAGACAAGATCGCGCAAGATTCCGCGCCCCGGTGGTGATCCGATCCGTATGGCGATCTCTTGCTGGCTGTGCCCGTGGTCCGGCATGGCTGTCACTCCTGTCGCTGGTGGTGACAGCCTGCCCGGCCCGCAGGCCCCGCGCCTTGTTTCAGATCAATCCGCCGGTTCAGGCACCAAGGCGCGCAATCATTTCGATCGGCGCGATCTGATGTCCATGAATCGCCGCAACCATGTTGCGAATCTTGATGGCCGTGTCAGGCCCCATCACCAGATGCAGCCCCAGAACAGGTGGCCCATCGGCCTTGCTTTGCCGATCTGCAAGACGGGCAAAGAACTCCTTGGCGAAATCGCTTCGGTTGGTTTCCGACTGCAAACTGAACCCGGCTCCGCGCAACGCATCGCGATAGATTTGCGGCGCACTCAATGCGCTCTGTTCCGGCCCGCTTGCCCAAGGGACTGGATAGGTCAGGTCTGGCTCGTCCACCGCCATGACATCGTAAATCCCGAACATCCCGCCCGGCTTCAGCACCCGCGCCACCTCGGCGGCCAACGCGGGCTTGTTCGCAATGTTCATCCCAACGTGAATCATATAGGCGGCATCGAACTGGTCATCCTCAAAGGGCATGTCCAGAATGCTGCCCTGCCTAAGATCGACGAGGTCCACCATCAATGCCTGTCCAGTCAGAGCATTGCCGGCCGTGACAAAATCCTCGGTAAGGTCAAGTCCCGTCACCCGCGCGGTGCTGACCTTGGCGACGTACCGGGCCGGGCCACCCAGACCACAACCCAGATCCAACACGCGACTGCCTGCCGAGATGCCGATGCGTTTGAGCAGATGTTCAGTGGCCTGACGCCCTCCGATGTGGAATTCGTCAAACAATGCAAGGGTCTCAAGGTCCAAGGGACGCTTTGCGCCAGCCTCGGCCAGCGCTGCTTCGATCCGGTCCAGCAATGACTTGCTGGAATAGTGTTCTGCAACTTCGGATACGTCCGTCACTGCATCTCTCCCCTGCCGTGATAACGCATCATACCGCAGCAAACTTACCTAACGTCAACATAAGAAATTTCTCGCGCGAATTCACGCCTCTTTTGCGCGGAAAAGACCGCTGAGCGCGTTCTTGATGATCCCCCGCACAGAGGGTCGACGCCCTTGTGTAAATGGCAGCGGGCGGCAGACCTCCATCGCCGCAACCCCGACCCGGGCCGACAGGGCCCCGTTGACCAGCCCCTCGCCAAAGCGGCGCGACAGTTTGGACAGGATCGATCCGCCAAGAATCGGTTCCAAAAGGTCATCGCCCACGGCCACGGCGCCAGTCGCGATCAGATGCGTGAACACCGCCCGTGTCAGCCGCCAGCTTCCGATCAGGCCCGAACGCCCGCCATAAATCTCGGCCACGCGCCGAATCATTCGCAGGTTCGCGGTGAGCGCGGTGATCACGTCGGCCAGCGCCAGTGGCACGAGCGCCGTTACGGTGGCCACCTGCCGCGCGGCGGCTTCGACCTCGCGACTGGCGGCGGCGTCCAGCGGCGCCAGCAGTTCGGCCTCGACCAGATTCAAAAGGCCCGAGGCATCAAACTGTTCCTCCATTCGCTCGGCCACCGATTGTCGGCCCCACTGGGTGTCATCTCGCCCGGCATAAAAGGCGAGCAGTTGCTTGGTCACCGCCCGCGCCTCCCCCAGATCACGATCCGCCAGTGCCGTATCAGCGGCGCGGTGCAGGCTGTCGATCCGGCCCAGTCGACCAATCGCCGCCATCTCTCGGAGTGCAATCACCAGCAGCACCAGCAACATCGCCGAGATCAGCCCGGTGACGATCCAGCCAAGGATCGGCGCACGCGTCAGCAAGCTGGTCACAAAATCCCATGCGGCGACCGACACCATCGCGCCAACCACTGCGCTGGCCAGCCCCCAGAACCATCGCGCCAGCCGTGATGGCCGCCGTGCGGCAAGCCGCGCCGCCATCTGCATGGCCTGCCCGTCAGGCACCGGCATATCGGGCACCGGAGGCGCACCTGAAACCGAAACTGGCGGTTCCCGATCCTCCAGATCAATCAGAACGGGGCCCTTTGTCATGCCGCGATCTCCTTTTGCCAGACATAAGTCTGTCTATGCGATGTCACAACGGTTGTTACGCGGTTGACCGGCGAGACCGGCACAAATCCTTGCCGCGCATAAAACCGCCGCGCGCCGGTATTGGCCTTGGGCGTTTGCAGGTGCAAGCGCGAGACCTTGCTTTTTGCCTCATCAATAAGCTGACGTCCGATCCCCTGTCCGCGACAGGTCGGTGCGGTGTACAGGGCGCAGATTTCCTGCCCGTCCCGTGCCAGAAACCCCCGCACAGCCGCGCCCAAGACAGCCACCGTAATCCAGTTGCGTTCTATCATGACGCCGCAAGCCCCAATCGCCTCGGCCGCCGAATGCAGGTCACACTCCGGCGACGCACGCAATGATTGCCACAGGATGTCTCCTGCCGCCCCTGCGTCCAACGGGGTTGCCGCGCGCACAACGACACTCACAACCGGTCACCGATCAGGAACTGCGCGGCGCGGTCAAGTCGGATGTGCGGGGGACCGTCTGCGGGTCGCAACTCAAGCGGAGCTGGCGCAAAGGACATCACCTGATAGTCCGCATCCAACCAACCCTCGGCCCCATCCCGCGCAGGGCCAAGCAATTGCGCAGGGTCCTGTGGCAACTCACCGGGATAGAACGCCGCCGCCTTGCCGCTCTCCAACAGACGCCCCCGCACACAATTCAGATCGCGCCCCTCATGGGCGCGAACCTCTTCTGTGGTGGCGCGCAGGGCAGCAATAGACATCGCGGATGTATCGGCGCCGGCAAACTGCGCGCGGTCTCGTGCTTCGCGGGTCAGGGCCTCCATGATCGCGGTCAGGCGGGCATGTTGCAGGTGGTGCAGATGGTCCGCCTTGGTCGCGGCAAACAGGATTTTCTCGACCCGCCGCCCCAAGAGAAGCTTGGTCAGAAATGCATTGCTGCCGGGACGGAAGGCCCCAAGGATATCGGCCATCGCCCCACGCATGTCCTCGACCGCCTGCGGCCCCTTGTGGATCGCACCAAGCGCATCGACCAACACCACCTGCCGGTCGATCCGGGCAAAATGGTCGCGAAAGAAGGGCTTTACCACTTCGGACTTATATGCCTCGAACCGCCGCTCCATTTCGCGCGCCAGCGACCGGCGCGGGGCGCTGCCTTGCGCGGGCAGCGGGGCGAACGTCAGGACCGGAGACCCGGCCAGATCGCCCGGCAGCAGAAATCGTCCCGGCGTACAATCATAATACCCGGCGATCCGTGCGGCCTGCAGATAGTCAGTGAACGTGCTCGCCAGGTTCTGCGCCACAGGCTCTTCCAGCGGCGCGTTCTGCTCCACTTTGGCCACAAGTTCACGATACGCCTCGGCGGATGGACGGTTCTGCAACCGGCCGAGTGTTTCCTCAGACCATTGCGCATAAGTCTTGTCGAGCAGCGCCAGATCGAGCAGCCACTCGCCGGGATAGTCAACGATATCAAGATGAATGGTACGCGGCCCCTGCAGCCCCGACAACAAGCCGGTGGGGCGCACCCGCAAGGACAGGCGTAACTCGCTGATTGCGCGGGTGCTGTCAGGCCAGTGCGGCTCTTTCGCCGTCAGCGCACCTAGGTGGGTTTCATAGTCAAACCGCGGCACGGTGTCGTCAGGCTGGGGTTGCAGAAATGCGGCCTCGATTCGCCCTTCCTGCGCGGCGGCGAGGCCAGGCATCCGCCCCCGGTCCAGCAGATTGGCCACAAGCGACGTGATGAACACCGTCTTACCCGACCGCGCCAACCCGGTCACACCCAGCCGGATCACAGGCTCGAACAGTGTTTCGCTGATTGTGTCACCTACGGATTCGATGCTGCGCACCAGCCCGTCGGCTATAGATGAAATGACCAAACCTGTACCCTGCCTCACCTCGTTCATCCCAAGATAGGGGGCGGTTGCAGCTGTTACCAGCCTTGCCGTTTCCTGCAACGCACGGTAGCAGCGCGCCATGCCGCGTTATGCTCTCAAAGTGGAATATCAGGGTGCGCCCTTTGCCGGATGGCAAAGGCAAAAGGATCAGCCGTCGGTGCAGGGTGCCATCGAATCAGCCCTGGCCCGTCTGGAACCACGCGACCACACGATTGCCGCCGCAGGGCGGACCGATGCAGGCGTACATGCGCTTGGGCAGGTGGCGCATTGCGACATGGCGCGTGACTGGGATGCGTTCCGCCTGTCCGAGGCGCTGAACTATCATCTCAAGCCCGCTCCGGTGGCAATTGTCGATTGCGCGCAGGTCGCAGAGGATTGGCATGCACGCTTTTCAGCGCAGGAACGCCGGTATCTCTTTCGCCTGGTGACGCGCCGCGCTCCGGCAACGCATGAGGCCGGACAGGTCTGGCAGGTCAAGCATCCGCTGGATATCGCGGCGATGCAGGCCGGGGCCGATCAGTTGATCGGGCGACATGATTTTACCACCTTCCGCAGCACGATTTGTCAGGCGGCAAGCCCCGTCAAAACGCTGGATGCGTTGCGGATTGAGGAGGTCGATGGATTTTCCGGACGCGAAGTGCAGTTCCACGTCCGCGCGCGGTCGTTCCTGCACAACCAAGTGCGCAGTTTTGTCGGCACGCTTGAGCGCGTCGGCGCAGGGGCTTGGGCGCCTGATGATTTGGGCAAAGCGCTCGCCGCGCGTGATCGCGCGGCTTGCGGGCCGGTCTGCCCGCCGCAGGGGTTGTATCTGGCGGCGGTGCAGTATCCCGAGGATCCGTTTGCCTGACCCAAAGAGGTCCGGTTCAGTTCAGATGTGTATCAAAGAACGCCAGCGTCCGCTCCCACGCGAGGGCGGCGGCTTCGGCGTCATAGCGGGGCGTCGTATCGTTGTGAAAGCCGTGGTTCACATCTGGATAGACGTGCACGGTGAATTCCTTGCCATTGGCCGTCAGCGCCTCTGCATAGGCGTCGGCCCCGGCATTGATGCGCTCATCCAGCCCGGCATAGTGGATCAGTAGCGGAGCGGAGATATCGGCAACGTCCTCGGCCGCGGGCTGACGCCCATAGAACGGAACGGATGCGGCAAGATCCGGATAGGCAACCGCCAGCGCATTGCACACACTGCCGCCATAGCAGAACCCCACGCATCCGACCTTACCAGTGGATGATGGGTGATCGCGCAAGAATTCGAAGGCCGCAAAGAAATCCTCCATCAGTTTTGCGCCATCCATTGACCGCTGCATTTCGCGGCCTTCATCGTCGGTCCCCGGATAGCCGCCAAGTGGTGACAACCCGTCAGGACCAAGCGCGAGATATCCCGCCTTGGCAGCGCGGCGCACCACATCTTCGATATAGGGGTTCAAACCACGGTTTTCGTGCACTACGAGAACAGCGGGCAGTTTGCCTTCTGCGTCTGCCGGGCGGGCCATCAATCCGCTGATCGTTCCATGTCCATCGGGGCTTTCATAGGTGATCCGTTCGGTCACGATCGACGGATCGTCCGGCGCCACCTGCTGCGCCAACGCATAGTTTGGCGCAAGTTGTTCAAGGATCATCGCCCCTGTCACGCCAGCCGCCGCATATCGCCCCGCGCGGGTGATGAAATCGCGCTTGGACATCTGACCGTGAACGTAACCGTCGAATATTTCGAGGATACGGGAATCAAAATCGCTTGCTTTCCGGCGAACGGGATTTGGCATGGCACTCTCCTTTGACAGCGGTATCTGCCCGATAGCTTAGCGCCGAACAGATCGCTTTCAAATTGAATCCAGCCCTGTTTCAGAACGTTCTGCGCGTGTTCCCGCCTATTCCGCCGCTTCGGCATACTCCTCCATCGGCGGGCAGGTGCAGACGAGGTGGCGGTCGCCATAGACGTTGTCGACGCGGTTTACGGGCGGCCAGTATTTATCGACCCGGAAGGCACCTGGCGGGAAACAGCCCTGTTCGCGCGAATAGGGGCGATCCCAGTCTTTCACGAGATCCTCCATCGTGTGCGGCGCATTCTTGAGCGGGTTGTTGTCCTTGTCGATCCGGCCCTCTTCGATTTCCCGGATCTCGTCACGGATCGCCAGCATCGCGTCACAGAACCGATCAAGCTCGGCCTTGGTCTCGCTTTCGGTCGGCTCGATCATCAGGGTTCCGGCAACCGGCCAGCTCATCGTGGGTGCGTGAAACCCGTTGTCGATCAGGCGCTTGGCGATGTCATCAACGGTGACGCCGGCGCTTTCGGCATACGGGCGTGTATCCAGGATACACTCATGCGCCACCCGGCCTGTCTTGCCGCGATAGAGCACGTCATATGCGCCCTCCAGTCGTTTGGCGATGTAGTTGGCGTTCAAGATCGCCACCCGCGTCGCCTGTGTCAGCCCGTCGCCGCCCATCAGCAAACAATAGGCCCAGCTGATTGGCAGAATCGAAGGCGACCCATAGGGTGCCGCCGAAACTGGCCCTTCCTGTCCACCCGTTGACGGATGGCCCGGCAAGTGCGGTTCAAGATGCGCCTTGACCCCGATCGGTCCCATGCCGGGTCCGCCGCCGCCGTGCGGGATGCAGAACGTCTTGTGCAGGTTGAGGTGGCTGACATCACCGCCCAAATCGCCGGGGCGCGACAGACCGACCATCGCATTCATGTTGGCCCCGTCGATATAGACCTGTCCGCCATGCTCGTGCACGATCTTGCAGACCTCGGTGACCGTTTCCTCAAACACACCGTGCGTCGAGGGATAAGTTACCATGCACCCGGCCAGATCGGCAGCGTGTTTTTCCGCCTTGGCACGGAAATCATCGAGATCGATATCCCCGTTGGCCGCCGATTTTACCGGCACGACCTTCCATCCGACCATATTGGCGCTGGCAGGGTTGGTGCCATGCGCGCTCATCGGGATCAGACAGATGTCGCGGTGCCCTTCTCCGTTGGCACGATGATAGGCCGCGATGGTCAGCAAACCTGCATATTCACCCTGTGCACCGGAATTCGGCTGCATCGACAGCGCGTCATACCCGGTGATCTCGCACAGCTTGCTGGACAAATCGTCAATGAGTTCATGATACCCCTGCGCCTGATCTGCCGGGCAGAACGGGTGCAAACGCGAGAACTCGCGCCAGCTAACCGGCATCATCTCGGCTGCGGCGTTCAGCTTCATCGTACAACTGCCCAGCGGGATCATCGCCCGGTCAAGCGCAAGGTCGCGATCTGCAAGCCTGCGCATATAGCGCATCATCTCGGTTTCGGCGCGGTTCATGTGAAAGATCGGGTGGGTCAGATAGTCCGACGTACGGTGCAGTTTTGACGGCACGCGATACTCTGGTTCAAACTGATCATCGGCACGGACGATACCAAAGGCGCGCCAGACCGCTTCCACGTTCTCGGGGCGGGTGCATTCATCAAGGCTGATCCCGACGCGATGTTCCCCGACACGGCGCAGGTTGATGTTCTCGTCCACCGCCGATTTCAGAACCGCGGCCTGCAAGGGCCCCACATCAACGGTGATGGTGTCAAAGAATGACTGCGGATCAACCTTGAACCCGGCCTCTTCCAAGCCTTTGGCGAGACGCACTGTCTTGCGGTGAATTCGCTGCGCAATGGCCATAAGGCCCTTGGGGCCGTGAAACACTGCATACATCGACGCCATGACAGCGAGCAGCGCTTGTGCTGTGCAGACATTGCTGGTCGCCTTTTCGCGGCGAATATGCTGTTCGCGGGTTTGCAGCGACAGGCGATAGGCACGGTTTCCGTGGCTGTCGACGCTGACCCCAACCAGCCGGCCAGGCATGGCGCGGGCGTATTCGGCCTTGGTCGCCATATAGGCGGCGTGTGGGCCGCCATAGCCAAGCGGGACGCCGAACCGCTGGGTGCTGCCGACGGCAATATCCGCGCCCATTGCGCCTGGCTCTTTCAGCAGAGTCAGTGCAAGTGGGTCGGCGGACATGACGGCAATCGCCTTGTGTTCATGCAGCGCAGCGATCTGGTCGGTAAAGTCGCGCACG
Organism: Sedimentitalea sp.; assembly: GCF_039973035.1. Classification (NCBI taxonomy): domain Bacteria; kingdom Pseudomonadati; phylum Pseudomonadota; class Alphaproteobacteria; order Rhodobacterales; family Paracoccaceae; genus Sedimentitalea; species Sedimentitalea sp. The sequence continues at coordinate 60,478 of NZ_JBDWLR010000088.1, read as the reverse complement.
TGACCATAGGTTCCGGGATATTGGAACAGCGCGCCAAAGACCTTGTCCGCCTCGAGCTTGTCCGGATTGCCAACGATCACTTCGATTCCCAATGGGGCCGCGCGGGTCTGGATCACCGCAATATTCTGCGGGTGACAATCGCGATCCACGAAGAATGCCTTGACCTTGGACTTGGACACCCGCTGCGCCATCGTCATCGCCTCGGCACAGGCGGTTGCCTCGTCCAATAGCGAAGCATTGGCGATCTCAAGCCCGGTCAGGTCACTGATCATGGTCTGGTAGTTCAGCAGCGCCTCGAGCCGCCCTTGGCTGATCTCGGGCTGATAGGGCGTATAGGCGGTGTACCACGCCGGGTTCTCAAGAATGTTGCGTTGGATGGCGGGCGGTGTCACCGTTCCGTAATAGCCTTGCCCGATCAGGCTCGTCAGAACCTTGTTCTTGGCCGCGACCAACCGCATATGGTGCAACAGTTCCCGTTCGGATTTGGCCCGCCCGAAATCCAGCTTTTCTTTCTGCCGGATCCCTGCGGGCACCGTGTCATCAATCAGCGCCTCGACACTTTCAGCCCCCACCGTGGCCAACATCTGGTCCATCTCTTCTGGGGACGGGCCGATATGGCGACGATTGGCAAAGTCATAGGGTAGATATTCGGTGGGTTCAAAAGGCATCGCGTGTCTCCGGAAATGGCGGGTCCGCGCCGATTGGCACCCCGCTCGTCAGTCTCTTGCCAGATGGTGTGCGCCAGAGGCCAATGCCCCCGGCGCGAGATCTTATGCGATGAAGTCCTTGTAGGCGGCTTCATCCATATAATCGGTCATCGGGCTGGTGTCGGAGGCCTTGATCTTGAAGAACCAGGCGGCGCCTTGCGCATCTTCGTTTACTAGGCCGGGATTGTCGGCCAGCGCATCGTTGACCTCGACGATTTCGCCATCGAGCGGCGCGAGAATATCGCTGGCCGCTTTGACGCTTTCGATGACGACGATCTCTTCGTCCTTGGTCACTTCGGTGCCTGCTTCGGGCAGCTCCACGAACACCACGTCGCCCAGTTGTTCTGCCGCGTGCTCGGTGATCCCGACCACGATCAGTTCACCTTCTTCCAGCAGCCATTCATGTTCTTCGGTAAATTTCATGTCCGGTTTTCCCTCTTGGACTAGCGCTTGAAATTGGCTGCCACGAACGGCAGCTTTGTGACTTTGAGCGGCAGGCGCTTGCCGCGCAGCTCGCCGTATACTGTGGTTTCGGGCGCCGCGAGTTCGGTTGGGACATAGCCCATCGCAACCGGCCCACCAACCGTCGGGCCAAAGCCGCCCGAGGTGATCACGCCGACCTGATCGCCGCCTTCGGAGGCCGCAAAGAGCGCCACACCTTCACGCATTGGCGCACGCCCTTCAGGCCGCAACCCGACGCGTTTGCGCGCAGGCCCCGCGGCCATCTGTGCGAGAACGGCATCGGCACCGGGGAACCCGCCCGCGCGCGCGCCGTCAGTGCGACGTGCCTTTTGTATGGCCCAGGTCAGCCCCGCCTCGGCGGGCAATGTGGTTTCATCAATATCATGACCATAAAGGCACAGCCCGGCCTCCAGCCGCAGCGAATCCCGTGCGCCCAACCCGATTGGTGCAACTGCGTCATGCGACAATAGGAGCCTCGCCAGCGCTTCCGCATGGCGATTGGGAACCGAGATCTCGTATCCGTCCTCGCCGGTATATCCGGACCGCGACACCCAGCATTCCACCCCGTCCAACATCACTGTGGCAACATCCATGAAGGCCATGTCGATGACACGCGCATTCAGGCTTTCCAGCACGGTTTGTGCCTCGGGACCCTGCAACGCCAAAAGCGCGCGATCGGTCACCTCTGTCACGGTGATCCCCGGCTCCAACGCGGATTTCATGCGGGCGATGTCCGCCTCTTTGCATGCCGCGTTGACCACCACGTAAAGATGATCACCCCGGTTTGCGAACATCAGATCGTCAAGAATGCCGCCTCTGTCATTCAGGAACAGGCCATAGCGCTGTCGCCCTTCGCCCAACCCGGCCACATCCATCGGCACAAGCGTCTCAAACGCGGCAGCGATGTCGGCATACGGCGCGCCGGACAGGATCACCTGTCCCATATGGCTCACATCAAATAATCCGGCGCTGTTGCGCGTCTGGCTATGCTCGGCCATGATCCCTTCGGGATACTGAACAGGCATACTATAGCCCGCAAAGCCAACCATCCTTGCACCCAGCTCATCATGCAGCGGATGAAGCGGTGTTTGTTTAAGATCGGTCATACCTGCTCCTGTCACAGGCCGATGCGATTTTGTAAAATCATCCCGGCACCCCAAAACCACGCGGAATCGCGCGGTACGATGCCCCCTCTGTCCTTTCGCCTGAGATCGCTATCCCTTCGGCGGACGCAATGCGCCTCTCTCCAGAGCTTCTAATGCAAACGGTCCCTTGAGCCTGAGAGTTTCCGGGGCGGTTGCTCCTTCGGCACCGGACGATTCGACCGGTTCTCCCGCATGCATTGGTATACGGTAGCGTCAGTGTGAATTGCCGACAAGCCCCTGCGGTCCTGCGTTCGCCCACATTGCGCAAAAGACGCGTGAATGTGCGTCCAGCCAATGCGTAACAAGTTGGGCGCGCTGCGCATAATCCGGTTGCCGTGGCCGCGTTTGATGGCAAGGATGGCCACATGTCTCAGCCGCCCCCAAAGAAACGCCGCCCGGCCACTGCACTGATCGCATTTGCGCGCGCCCTTTCGATGGAAGAGCCTGTAGATCATGGCGAGGTCGACGATCTGGTTGATTCTGTCAGCCTCGCCCCGGCCGAACGGATCGCGCTGGTTTCGGCGCTGCATCAGGTCAATCATGATGAACTGGCGCTGGTGATCTCTGATCTGCTTGGCCGCCGCATCGCCCGGCTGCGCGAGCGGGAAAGCGGATTGCGAGATCTGGACGAGGTCGTGGGGATCTGGACACAACGGCTGAGTGCCGGGGCGCTATTGGCGGCGGCTGGTGCAACAATCGCGGGCGCGTTAGCCGGTGATGCGGCCATTGCTGCGCTGTCCGTGCCCACCATCGGGGGTATCGCGGTTGCACTCGGCAGATTGCGGCTGCGGCGCGGGCAAGCCAAGCTGTTTCGGGAACGTGAGGAAACCGAACATCTGTTGCGGAGTACGCTAGAGGCACTGAAATCGCGTTAGAATACCGCCTGCATCCGGAAACTGGTGTTGATTCGAAATGAACTGTAGGCGCTTTCTGGTGGATCGAAGGTGGAATTTTCGCCAGAATCGACTATATTGATATCAGAGAAGGAGAACTGTGATGTTCGAGACCCTTGGTTTGGATAGTCTGATACTCGGAACCAGCGTATGCGCGGGCCTGATTGGCTTGGGCGCGGCCTCGTACATGAGTTTTCGTGCACGTCAGGCCGAGACTGTGCCGGATGTCAGCGAGAGCGTCAAATCGGCGCCCTATCACCGTTTGCACAACGTTCTGCCAATCGAACGCTGAAACCGCGAACAACCTTACCCCTCCGGCCCCATCCTGTTGAACCAGTCCAGATCGCGCACGCTGATCATACCGGACAGGATAATCGTTACCACGACAGCCCAGATCACCAGCGCAACAGCTGTTGAAATCAACGCCTTTTTCTTCAGATTGTGAACCTCAGGTGCCCCGGAATGGGTTCCGGGTTCAATCTTGCCTTCATCGCCTTGCGTCCGCACACGGATCGGCAAGGCGACAAAGAATGTCATGAACCAGATGATCGCGAACAATACGATTGCAGATACGATGGACATGCGGCGCTCCGTGCTTTCAGTAAACCGTGATTCAGACCTGTTCCAGCTCGACCAAGCACCCGTTGAAGTCCTTGGGATGCAGGAACAGCACTGGCTTGCCATGTGCGCCGATCTTGGGGGTCCCATCGCCCAGCACCCGTGCGCCTGTTGATTTCAGATGATCGCGCGCGACCAGAATGTCATCGACCTCATAGCAGACATGGTGAATGCCGCCTGATGGATTCTTGTCGAGAAACCCCTGGATCGGGCTGTTTTCGCCCAAGGGATACAGCAGTTCGATCTTGGTGTTTGGCAGTTCGATGAACACCACAGTCACGCCGTGATCGGGTTCGTCCTGTGGCGCACCGACCGTCGCACCAAGGGCGTTGGCATATTGCGCTGACGCGGCCTCCAGATCCGGTACGGCAATGGCGACATGGTTCAGGCGTCCGATCATGGGTCTTTCCTCATCTGCTGTGTTGCAGGCCTTATGCGATGGACGATCCCCAAGAGCAATGGGACCATTTCGCCCGTCTGCGCCGGGCGGCATTCAATGTCGTAAATGACGTCAGGCACCCGCGATCTGCTCGGCCTCAGCCCTTGCTGGCAGAAGGCCGTGGCGCAATCATTTCCCAATGTTCGCCCATCGCTACGATGCAGGATGTTCCGTTCGCATAGTTCTGAATCATCGTCCAGTCGCCTGAATGTGGCTCTGTCCATACTTCGATAACAGCATCGGGGCCGCGCAGCCCCTGCCCCTGCTTTTTGGCGCCCAGAACGTCGGACAATTGATATTGCAGACGCGCGCGGTCGTCACAGGCAAAATCCGACAGCTCTGCTGCCACAATCTGTGGGCAAACGAGCAAGCAGGTCACGACACATATCGATCTGAACATCATGGCGCGATTCTAGCACGCGAAACGCGTTATGTAACAGCAGCATAACGAATTGGTCGAATTTTCATAAGATCGACACCGACGCTGACCGGTTCCGCCAGGCATCACGCCATCGGCTTCCCAGACGTCATCCGCTAACCTGCGGGACTTTACAATTCCGTGTCAATTCCGTCGCACAACGGTTGCATGCCAACCGTAATCGCCCCCCAACACCTTGGGGGAACTGATGCTTGCACTTGAAGCACTGACAAAATCGTTTGGCGACAAAAAGGCCGTAGACAACATCGGTTTTGTCGTCGAACGCCCGATGATGATCGGCGTTATCGGCCGATCCGGCGCAGGTAAATCGACATTGCTGCGCATGCTCAACTGCCTGAGCGACGTCACAAGCGGATCGATCCGTTTTGATGGGCAAGAGATCACATTGCTCAGGGGAGCACAGCGTCGGGAATGGCAATCGCGCTGTGCGATGATCTTTCAGCAGTTCAACCTCGTGCCGCGCATGGATGTGGTTTCAAACGTGTTGCACGGCACGTTGAACCGCCGATCCACCCTTGCAACGATGTTCAACCTCTATCCCCAGAGCGACATCCATAAGGCGATCGAAATCCTTGACCGCCTTGGAATTGCCGAACAGGCCGCGAAACGCGCCGAGGCGCTGTCGGGCGGTCAGCAACAACGGGTCGCCATCGCCCGTGCACTGATGCAGGACCCGCAGATCATTCTGGCGGATGAACCCATCGCCTCGCTGGACCCGATGAATGCCCAAATCGTGCTGGAGGCCCTGCGCCGCATCCACGAAGAAGACGGGCGTATGGTCATTGCCAACCTGCATACGCTTGATACCGCGCGACGTTATTGCGACCGGGTCATCGGGATGCGCGATGGCCGCATGGTGTTTGACGGCACGCCTGAACAGCTGACCACCGGCGTTGCCCGCGACATCTATGGCGCCGGCGCGGATTTTTCCGAAACCGCAACCTCGACCGAAATCGAAACACTGGACAGACCTTCCGTGCGCGAAGCCGAAGCGTACGTCTGACCCAGTCGCCCATCCCGCACCTCTGCGGGCCCATTCATCCACGGAGAAACAGATGAAAAAGACACTTGCCTTCGCTCTGGCCACCACCGCGCTTGTCGGCGCCGCACAGGCTCAGGACATCAGCGAATTCCGCATTGGCGTACTAGGTGGTGAAAACGCTCAGGACCGCATGGCCTCGAACGAATGCGTCCGCGCCTATGTCGAAGACCTGCTCGGCGTCGAAACCAAGATCTTCACCCCCGCCGACTATGACGGCGTGATCCAGGGGCTGCTGGGTGGCAGCATCGACATGGCATGGCTGGGGGCATCGGCCTATGCCAAAACATATCTGACCGACCCCGAAGCGGTCGATGTCGTTCTGGTCAAAACCAACCTTGATGGTTCCTATGGCTATCATTCGGTCGGGTTTACCCGCGCTGACAGCGGTGTCACCTCGCTGGATGACATGAAGGGCAAGGTGTTTGCCTTTGGCGATCCAAACTCAACCTCAGGCTTTCTAATCCCATCCGTTGAAATTCCCAAGGCGATCAATGCCACTATGGAATCTGGCGACTATTTCGAGGAAGTCCGCTTTGTCGGCGGTCACGAACAGACCATCGTTGCTGTGGCCAATGGTGATGTCGATGCGGGTGTGACCTGGGCCGACGGTCAGGGAGACTGGCTCGACGGATACAACTCCGGCGCGCTGCGCAAGGCATCAGACTCGGGCCTTGTGGACATGAACGATCTGGTCGAAATCTGGAAATCGGAAATCATCCCCGAAGGTCCGATCGTTCTGCGTCGCGATCTGCCCGAACAGGTCAAGGCCAACGTGACTGCATTCCTCGAAGGTCTGCATGCCCAAGACGAAGAATGTGCCTATAACATGGCCGCGGGCGAAACCTCGGGCTTCTTCCCGATCACACATGATGCCTACAAGAACATCATTGCCGTGCGTCAGGCCGTTCAGGGTAACTAAGCCAAACAACACCGGATCGGGGCAGCGCACACCGCTGCCCCGTTTGACTTGGAGTGCCACATGACAGACGCCGCACTAACAGGATCGACCCCGCTCCTGATCGACCGCATTCAGGACAGCTATATGGCCCAAGTGCGCCGTCGCCGCATGTATGGTGGGCTGACGCTGGCGCTGTTTGTATTGCTCATGGCGTCCGGTTTCATGATCGCGGACGACCGGAATGCCGGTGGGTTCTGGGATGGCTGGCCGCAGATTCTGGATTTTCCCACCGATGTCGTTTCCGAGGCATGGGAAAAACGGGCCGATCTGCCGGGTCTGCTGGCCAAATACTTTCCCGCCCTGATCGAGACGATCAATATCGCGGCGGCCTCGACCCTGCTGGGGGCGCTGCTGGGGCTGGTCCTGTCGTTGCTGTCGACCCGCGGGCTTGCCAAATGGCCGCGTCTGATCTCTGTGTTCCGACGTTTCATGGACGTTCTGCGCGCTGTCCCTGAAATCGTGGTCGCGCTGGTTCTCATCTTCATCCTCGGTGGAGGGCCGGTGCCCGCCATGATCGCGATTGCGCTGCATACAGCGGGCGCATTGGGCAAGATGTTTTCCGAAGTCGCCGAGAACGCCGATCTGAAATCCGTCGAAGGTCTGAGTTCCACCGGGGCGACATGGACACAACGCATGTGGCTGGGCGTCTTGCCTCAGGTTGCGCCGAACTTCCTGAGCTACACCCTCCTACGATTTGAAATCAACATTCGCGCCTCGGCCATTCTGGGCTTTGTCGGCGCGGGCGGCATCGGTTCGGAACTGCGCCATGCCATGTCCTGGGGGCCCGGTCGCTTTGACGAGGCCGCCGCCATATTCCTTTTGCTGTTTGGCGCGATCGTTTTCTTTGACCAGCTCTCCAGCCGCTACCGCAACAAACTGACCAAAGGGCATCAGGCATGACCGACGCATCCGTCACCCTTAACTCCGCAAAGCTCGCGGCAGATGACCTGTTTCGCCGCAAGCGACTGATCGCTCTTGCGGTACCCGCACTGGCGCTGGCCTATCTCGTCTATATCGCCATTTCGTTTGACGTCGCCGGGCTGACGCGGCGGGCAAGTCTGAACAATGCTGCCATCCTGGCGTCGGACACATGGTCCTACAAGGTCCACGTCACCCGCGACAACCGGCGCGGAGGCACCACCTATGCGATCGAAGGAGAACGCAAAGGAACCTATGAGGAAGGCACACGCCCGGCCTGGATCAATGACGAAAGTGACGACGCGTTGATCATCGATCTCGGCGAGGGGCATGTGGTCCAGTTCCTCCCCGATAATGCAGCGGTTTACGATGTGCCCGGTTTTGGCCGGATCGAAACGCAGTTGGTTGATGGCAGCATTCGAACCAACCTGACAGAGCCGATCCCCGACTGGATCAACCTCTCTGACAAACGCATCACCATCACCACCGAGGCCGGTCGCATGTCGATGACCAGAACCCGCACCGAAGTGCTCCGCTATTTCGCCGGATGGGAGATGTTCTGGTTCACCCTCGACAGCCCGTATCATGGACGTAGCTTCACCGAAATCGCGGTGGGTGACCGCATTGATCCGACACGCGGTAACCTGTCCGGTGCCGTATCCGATATCTGGAACAACGGCATGTGGCGGCACAAGGACGTGGCCTGGGCTATGGGCGAAACCATTCTGATGGCGTTTCTCGGCACGTTCGGGGCCGCCATCATCGCGCTTCCGCTGGCGTTTCTGGCGGCGCGAAACTTTGCGCCCCTCGCGTTGGTTCGCGGCTTTACCCGACGCATATTCGATTTTCTGCGGGGTGTTGATGCGCTGATCTGGACGGTGGTTCTGGCCCGTGCGTTCGGCCCCGGCCCGCTGACCGGTGCACTGGCGATCCTCGTTACTGACAGCGGCACCTTCGGCAAAATCTTTTCCGAGTCCCTTGAGAATGTCGACGAAAAACAGATCGAGGGGGTCAGCTCGACCGGCGCGAAACCGCTCCAGCGCTATCGCTTTGGTGTGATCCCGCAGGTCGTGCCAGTGCTGCTGGCGCAGATCCTGTACTTTCTCGAATCCAATACCCGCTCGGCCACGATCATCGGCGCGATCACCGGCGGCGGCATTGGCCTGTTGCTGACGCAGGCCATCCAGACCCAGAAGGACTGGGAAGAAGTCGCCTATTACATCGTTCTCGTCATCCTTATGGTCATGGTGATGGACTGGTTTTCAGGCTGGCTGCGCGGCCGATTGATCGGACGCAAAGATTGATCGTACTTGCGTGGTGGGATTGGTCACACGACGCCCGGTACCAAGCCCTGCGGGACCTCAGCAGGTTGCCCGTCCAAGAATTTCTGAATCACTACAGCGGGTGAGCGGGCATCCCTATGCCTCGATGGCCAGCGTCACCCGGTCACCGGAAAACCACGTCCGGCCGTATTCTAACGGAACACCTTCACCGTCAATATTCACGCTGGTTGTACGCAACAACGGATCCCCCTCTCTGACCTCAAGGTGCAACGCTTGCGTGGCGTCAGCCAGCACCGCAGTCAGCCGAGTGGAGGCGCGTGTATAGTCAGGAATGCCAACGCGCTGCAGCGCTTCGGTCACGCTGCTTGTCTCGTCCAGTGCCGTGTCGATCCCCGTCAGGCGTTCCAGCGGAAACACACTTTCAAACACCGCGACTGGCATCCCATCGGCGAGCGACAGACCGTGATATGCGCAAACGTCATTATCTGCAGCAATTTCGAGCGCATCCGCCTCGCCCACTGTTGCCGCACGCGTTTCAATCTGAAGCACGCGTTTTTGCGGAATGCGCCCGGCTGCCAGAAGGTTCTCGTGAAACCGAACCCGCTGCCCGATCGGATAGTTGGTCGGCACCGCCGCCACAAATGCGCCAGAGCCGCGCCGGGTACGCACAAGGCCCGCCTCGACAAGTTCAGACAAAGCGTGCCGCACCGTGTGGCGGTTCACCCCGAACCGCGCCGCCAGAGTGGCTTCGGTCGGCAATTTGTCTCCGGGCCGATAGCGACCCTCGGTGATATCGCCACGCAAGGCATTGGCAATCGCCCGCCAAACCGGCGTGCGCGGACGGTCATGTTCACTCAATCTTCACAAAACTCCGCTGTCACAGATCGTCGAATCTGCTATGATATGTCTAGTTGTATAGTAATGGGCAAAGTTGTCGAGATGAAAGACACCGAACGCAAAATCTGGATGGGTCTGATGGCCAAAGCGGCCAAGGGGCGCGTTCCGGATCTGTTTGATCAGGTCGGACCCCGGCCTGAATTCACCTGGCTCCGCGCCCCGGAGATTGGCAGCGTCATGGTGCAAGGCCGAGCTGGCGGAACCGGTGCACCGTTCAATATCGGTGAGGTGACGGTGACACGCTGCGCCCTGCAGTTGGCCAGCGGCGAGGTCGGTCACGCCTATATGCAGGGGCGACGCAAAGGCGATGCCGAGGCAGCCGCGTTGATTGATGCGCTTATGCAGACCGAGGCGGCAGATGATCTCCGAACCAATGTGCTGGACCTGCTGACACGGGAAGCGACCGATATGCGACAGACCCGCGCCGCCAAGGCCGCTGCCACTAAGGTCGATTTCTTTACCATGGTCCGGGGAGAAGATTGATGCAGACACAAAGCCTCGAAGGCGGATTTTCGGAACCGGCGATCAATGCCTCACATGCATTTCGCAACTTGATGGAGGCCATGGCCCGTCCGGGAACCATCCACACACTTGTCGGCGGCACGGCCCCTGCCCCCTTGTCAGTCGCTGCGGCAACGACAGTGCTGACATTGTGCGGCGCGGATACGCCGATCTGGCTTGCGGGCCGGTTCGACACCGATGCCCTGCGCGCATGGATCGCGTTTCACACCGGCGCACCGTTTTCTGGCCCTTCGCATTGCAGCTTCGCGTTGGGGCATTGGGCAGACCTTGCACCGCTCTCCGCCTTTCCGATCGGGACCCCTGAATATCCCGACCGCTCGGCGACATTGATCGTCGAAGTCGACACCCTGTGCAACGAGGGCAGCAGCATCTCGGGGCCGGGCATCCGCAACCAAGCCACGCTGTCTCTGCCTGACGCACAGGCATTTCGCGATAATCACGCGTTCTTTCCTTTGGGGCTCGACTTTATCCTGACCTGCGCAGACCGCGTCGCGGCCATGCCGCGTTCAACGGAGGTGTTGTAGCATGTATGTCGCCGTCAAAGGAGGTGAGCGCGCCATCGAAAACGCGCACGCCTGGCTTGCCGAAGAACGACGCGGCGATCCGTCTGTAGCCGAGCTTTCCGTCGATCAGATCCGCGAACAACTGACACTGGCCGTCAACCGAGTCATGGCCGAAGGCTCGTTGCATGATCCGGACCTCGCGGCGCTCGCGATCAAACAGTCGCGTGGTGATCTGATTGAAGCGATCTTTCTGATCCGCGCCTATCGCACCACCCTGCCCCGGTTCGGAATATCTGAACCGCTGGATACCGGCGCGATGGCCTGTGACCGGCGCATCAGCGCAACGTTCAAGGATGTTCCGGGCGGGCAAATCCTCGGGCCGACATTTGATTATACGCACCGGTTGCTGGATTTCAAACTGGAGGCAGAGGGCGAAGCTCCGGTCGCACAACAGCGCGAGGCCGAGCCCGTGCCGGTCCCTCATGTCACCGAGTTTCTGAACCGTGAAGGCCTGATCGAAGAGGCCCCGCAAGACAATACGCCACCACGCGACCTGACCCGCGAGCCGCTGGAAATGCCCGCCGACCGGCCGCTACGGCTTCAGGCGCTCAGCCGTGCGGACGAAGGCTTTACGCTGGCGATGGCCTATTCCACCCAGCGTGGATATGCGCGCAACCACGCCTTTGTCGGCGAATTGCGCATCGGCACCGTCCCCATCGAAATGGAAATCCCGGAATTGGGCTTTGCCGTGGATATCGGTGAAATCACCCTGACAGAATGCGAGACGGTCAATCAGTTCAAAGGCTCCAAGACTGAACCGCCCCAGTTCACCCGTGGCTATGGCCTGGTCTTTGGTCAATCCGAACGCAAGGCGATCTCGATGGCCCTAGTTGACCGCGCGCTACGTTGGGAAGAACTGGGCGAAGACGATGTCGGCGCACCCGCGCAGGATACTGAATTTGTCCTCTATCACGCCGACAACATTCAGGCGTCCGGCTTTCTGGAGCATATCAAACTGCCCCATTATGTCGATTTCCAGTCCGAACTGGAACTGGTGCGCAAATTGCGCCGCGAGGCTGACGCCACCAGCGCGCAGGAGGCTGCCGAATGACCGAGTACAACTTTGCCTACCTCGATGAGCAGACCAAACGCATGATCCGCCGCGCGATCCTGAAAGGGCTTGCGATCCCCGGCTATCAGGTTCCGTTCGCCAGCCGTGAAATGCCGATGCCCTATGGTTGGGGCACCGGCGGCGTGCAGGTCTCGGCAGCCGTGCTGACACCCGAAGACCGGTTCAAGGTGATCGATCAAGGAGCCGATGACACGACCAATGCCGTGTCCATCCGCAGCTTCTTTGAACGCACGGCAGGCGTGGCCACCACCACCGTGACCACCGACGCGACAGTGATTCAGACCCGCCACCGCATTCCCGAAGAGCAACTGATCGAGGGGCAGGTTCTGGTCTATCAGGTCCCGATTCCTGAACCACTCCGGTTTCTCGAACCCCGCGAAAGCGAGACGCGCAAGATGCATAGCCTTGAGGAATACGGACTGATGCACGTCAAGCTTTACGAAGATATCAGCCGCCACGGCCATATCGCAACCGCCTATGCCTATCCGGTCAAGGTCGAGGCGCGCTATGTGATGGACCCGTCGCCGATCCCCAAATTCGACAACCCGAAACTCTCGGATTGCCCCGCAATCCAACTCTTCGGAGCGGGTCGCGAACAACGCATATATGCGCTGCCGCCTTACACCAAGGTGGTCAGCCTCGATTTCGAAGATCACCCCTTTGACCCTTCCAAGGCCGACCATCCGTGCGGGCTGTGCGGGTCTGTGGACAGCTATCTTGACGAGGTAATCATCGACGATGCGGGAGGCCGAATGTTCGTCTGCTCAGACACGGATTATTGCGAGGTCCGGCAGGCGCAGGGCCATCGTGGAAAGGACGCCGCATGACCCCGCTTCTTTCGGTGCAAGGCATCACCAAGACCTACGGCCTCCATATCGGCTGTTCTGATGTGTCCTTTGATCTCTATCCCGGCGAGGTGATGGGCATTGTCGGCGAGAGCGGGTCCGGAAAATCCACCCTTCTGAACTGCATGGCCGGTCATCTGCAACCCGATGCGGGGTCCGTCGTTTACGACACACGTGGCCACGGCCCGCGCGATACGGTCACCATGTCAGAGCCAGAGCGCCGGATGTTGGGGCGTACCGACTGGGCCTTTGTCCACCAACGCGCCCGCGACGGGCTGCGCATGGGGGTTTCTGCAGGCGGCAACGTCGGCGAGCGATTGATGGCAGTTGGTGCGCGCAACTATGGCGATATTCGCGGTAAGGCGATTGACTGGCTGGACCGCGTAGAGATCGAAACCGGCCGCATCGACGACCGCCCTACGACGTTTTCGGGGGGCATGCAGCAACGGCTTCAAATCGCGCGCAATCTGGTGACCGGCCCGCGACTGGTGTTCATGGACGAACCGACGGGTGGGCTGGATGTCAGCGTCCAGGCGCGGTTGCTTGATCTACTGCGCGGACTGGTGCGCGACATGGGGCTGTCCGCAATCATCGTGACCCACGATCTCGCCGTTGTGCGCTTGCTGGCGGACCGGCTGATGGTGATGAAATCGGGTCATGTGGTGGAACACGGCCTGACCGACCGGGTGCTGGACGATCCGCAACACGCCTATACGCAGTTGCTCGTCAGCTCGGTTTTGCAGGTATGAGGACGCCAGAATGATCGAACTCAACAATGTCTCCAAGACCTTTACCCTGCACAATCAGGGCAGCGCAGTTATCAAGGTGCTCGCAGGGGTCGACCTTGTGGTGCAGCCCGGCGAATGCGTGGCACTGACCGGCGCGTCTGGCGCAGGTAAATCGACGCTGATGCGGATGATCTATGGCAACTACATGGCGCAGGGTGGGTCGATCTGTGTGGGCGGTACCGATCTGGTTCAGGCCGAGCCGCGCGAGATCATCCGCATCCGGCGCGAGATGCTGGGCTATGTCAGCCAGTTCCTGCGGGTGGTGCCGCGTGTCCCGACATTGGATGTGGTCTCCGAACCCTTGCGTGCAGTTGGTATTCCTGCAGAAGAAGCGCAGACGCGCGCCCGTGTTCTGCTGACCTGGCTCAACATCCCGCAACGCCTGTGGTCACTGTCGCCAACAACTTTCTCGGGGGGAGAGCAGCAGCGGGTCAACATTGCACGCGGCTTTGCCCACCGCTACCCCGCGATATTGCTGGATGAGCCGACGGCCAGCCTCGACGCGGTCAATCGCGACGTCGTGCTAGGCCTGATCGAAGACGCCAAGGCGCGCGGAACAGCCATTGTCGGCATATTTCACGACGCCACTGCCCGCGAGCGCGTCTGTGACCGCGACGTCGATGTTGGCCAGTTCACACTGGAGCAAGCCGCATGAGCAATGGACGTCTCATCGCAATTGTCGGTCCATCTGGCGTTGGCAAAGACAGCGTCATGTCCGGGATCATCAACGCAAACCCAACCATCCAGCTTGTGCGCCGGATCATAACCCGCGCGCCGGATATGGGGGGCGAAGATTACGAAGCAGTCACCGCCCAGCAGTTTTTTGACCTGCAGGAGGACGGCGCATTTTGCGTGAGCTGGCAAGCACACGGGCTGTGTTACGGCATTCCTGCTGATGTACTGTCCGACGTCCGCAACGGCGCGACTTGCATCGTCAATTTCTCACGTTCTGCGTTGACGCAGGCTGCCGAGATATTCCCCGAATTACGCGTACTCAACATTACCGCCAGCCCATCGGAGCTGGTCAAACGATTGGTCGATCGTGGCCGCGAAAACGAAAACGAGATCAAGCGCCGTCTTGCGCAGGCCGCAAAGCCGCTGCCGGATGACATTGACATAACCCATATCCACAATGACGGCCCGCTGGATGAAACAGTGCAAGCGGCGCTTGCGGCGCTTCAGCCAGTGAGGGCATAACGTTGGATCATCTTAAACCGTCCATCCGCCCGCTCGCCCACCAGCGCAATGGCATCCATCACAAAGGGCGCGGGCAAATCTGGCATGCGGTCGGCAAGAACTTTCTGCCAATGATCGACCTGATCCGGTGCAATCCGGCCGGTCAGGGTCATGTGAAAGCGGAACTCTTCCATCACATAGGGATAGCCCCATCGGGTCAGCAATTCGTCCTGACGCCCAGACAATCTCGACCTGCGACGCCGCGCAAGCTCTTCCGAAGAAAGAGGTGCGCGCAGACCGTCGAGGTTCTGCACGCAGGCGGCGGCAACACGCGAAACGCCCGCTGCGTCGCCCTTGATCGTCAACGCAAGGAACCGACCGATCCGCGACATTTGCAGCCCGTCGCATGTAGCTGGCGCACAAGTTGCCGCCATCGTCTCGACCGCTTCTGCAAGCCTGGCCGGGTCAGCACCTTGCGCCAAACGAAAGGGCGCTTTCAACGTACCGTGAAACCCGTACTTTCGAGGTGTCGCGGAAACGTCATCAAGTCCGGACAAGTCTGGCTGGTCTACTTCGCGTCCCGCCGCCGGATCCCACCCCAGCCAGCGCGCCCCGAAATCGGCCAACGCCCCATCGGGCGGAACGAAATAAATCGCAAAACGAGTATATGACATGAACTCTCCTATCGACCCGACTTTCTTGGCAGATGCTGGTGACGGTTCCATGTCAGAGGATCTTTGCCTTGCCAATGCCCGTATCGTTTTGACTGACAAAGTCGTGACAGGCAGCATCACAGTCAAAAACGGGAACATCGCAGACATTGCCGAAGGCGACGCAGTGCCAGACGGCGCGGTCAACTGTCGTGGCGATTTCATCATACCGGGGCTGGTCGAACTGCACACCGACAATCTGGAGCGCCATATCGAACCGCGACCAGAAGTCGATTGGCCGCACCTCTCCGCGATCCTCGCCCATGACGGCGAATTGGCATCGACCGGGATCACGACGGTGTTTGACGCACTGCGTGTCGGGTCGATTCACAGTGGCAAGATGCGCTATGCGCCATATGCCCGAAACCTCGCCAACGATCTGCTCAACGCCCGTGCTGCAGGCCATCTCAAGATCAGCCATTTCCTGCACTTGCGGGCCGAAATCTGTTCGGAAACTCTATTGGAAGAACTCGCCGAATTCACCGCCGAGGATCGTGTCGGCATCCTCAGCCTGATGGATCACACGCCGGGGCAGCGACAGTTTCGCGACCTCACTGCGCTACAAACATACTTGTCAAAAAAGCGTGGCTTTAGTGATGCCGCCTTTGCCGAGCATGTCGCGCATCTGAAGACAATGCAGAAGGCCTATGGTGAAAAACACCAAACCGGCGCGGTGGCCGAGGCGCGTCGCTTGGGTGCGGTGCTGGCCAGCCATGACGACACGACTGCCGAACAGGTCGCGGTCTCGGGCAGCCACGGCGTCGGCTTTGCCGAGTTTCCGACAACGCGCGAGGCCGCCGCAGCCTGTCGCGCACACGGCGTGGCAGTGATGATGGGTGCTCCGAACATCATTCGGAACGGCTCGCATTCCGGCAATGTCGCCGCAGCAGAGTTGGCCGAGGCGGACCTGCTGGACATCGTCTCATCCGACTATGTGCCATCAGCGCTGCTGCTGTCGGCCTTCCGACTGGCAGACATCTGGCAGAGCTTGCCGAGGGCGGTGGCCTGCGTAACTCAGAACCCCGCCAAGGCTGCGGGCCTGACTGATCGAGGACGGCTGGAACCCGGCCTGCGAGGCGACATCCTGCGCATCGGACTGGCCGGAAATACACCGCTGGTGCGTGGAGTCTGGTGCTGTGGCCAGCGTGTAAGTTGAGAAACTCAAAGCGCTTATGCCGGACCTGCGAGCCTTCCGGTGAATTTGCCAGACGGGTGGAGCAAGTATTGCAGATTGTTGCAAGGTTTGTTGTCTGGCTTACAGCGGCTTTCAAAGTGATTGGAACGGTGATTTCAGAGACGTCAATGGTCTCAGTATCGACGGTGTGATCCAGCAGGTCCTTGAAGTTGTTGCCGACCACGTCTTCGAATGTGGCGGACACGGCCAGATGCACACTTTCCCGTGCCATGGCGCATCAAGTAGGAAATGCCATTCTCGCTCCGTGACCGAGGCAGTGAAGTGGTTGGAAAATCCGGCCAAGACCGGAGGGGCATCCATCCTCAACCCGGGGCTCAAACGCGCGACCTTCGGTCCGCGCTAGGCCCAGCCGCAGGTTTGTTGCAACTTCACGCTTGCCCCCCCCGCTCCATCAGCGGCGCCAGACGCGTGCAGTCGGCGTTCCAGAGTTCCCGCTTGAACCGCCCAAATACCGGTCGTCAGCATTCCCGTCGGGATCCAGCAGCTTGATGCAACATAGGCGACCTGGGGTTTCATGGGGTGTGCAAAATGCGCACAAAAGCACAGCAAGTTTTCCGGCAAGACGTCCGCACTCGGGGAGACCTCCGTGACGCCAGCCTGAACAGGTGCCACCTGCTTTGATACCTGCTACTGACCTAAGCCTTTCCTGTGTCTTCAGGCTTCAGCTTGAGTTGCGCCAATCCGCTATTGCCCAACTCGACCGCAGCAAACGGTCCGCCGTGGTGCAAATTACCCGGATCTGCCAAATCGAGCGGCCCTGCTTCGGCGAAAATTTCATCGGCAAATTGCTCGGCGTTGTCTTTGGGGCGATAGCCCAGATGGCGGGCCTTGGCGTTGTCGACAGGTGTGCGGTCGTTGTTGCTGACGCCGTAGACTATGGAAAATCCCGTGACGGGCGTGTCGATCGAGCGCTGTACAAGCTGGACCAGGTCATCATAGCTGAGCCATGTGCCAACCGCGCGCGGGTTGGATACCTGCGCACAGGACAATATCCGCATGCACACAGATTCAAGTCCACGACGGTCCCAGTACATGCTTGCCAAATCCTCGGCAAAGCACTTGGCCAGACCATAGAACGTGTCGGGTTTGTGTGGGGCATCGATGCCGATGAAATCGGTTTTCTTGTGCATGCCAACCGCATGGATCGACGAGGCATAGACCACGCGCCGCAGGCCGTTGCGATACGCCGCCTCCCAGATGTTGTATGCCCCAATAAAGTTTGGCCCCAAAAGCGTTTCAAACGGGGCCTCGTCGCCGATCGCACCGAAATGCACAACCATGTCTGCACCAGCCAAGATATCGACCATCGCATCCAGATCTTGCAGGTCTGCCTTGACGTATGTCTCGCCCGGATATGTCGTGCCAATATCAGCGACCAGATCGGTCGAGACCAGTTCTTCGCACATCTTGCTCAGCGGTTCGCGCAAGTAAGATCCAAGACGGCCAGCGGCCCCCGTCAGTACCAGTTTTTTCATGTCGTTACTCCTGTCTCTGGTCCCCGATCGAGCATTCCAACCGCCGCCGCAATCCGGTCCATGGCCTTTGCCAGAACCGCCTCGGATGCGGCCGTTGAAATGCGAAAAAACGGGGATAAGTCATAGGCGCTTCCCGGCACGGCGGCGATGCCACCTGCCTTGAGCAGCCATGCGGTCACATCCGCATCGTTCTCGATAATTGTACCATCGGGTGTCTTTGCACCGATCAATGCATCGCACCCGATAAAGGCGTAAAACGCACCACCCGGGGCATTCAGGGTCAGGCCGTCGATCTGCGCAACCTTGGCCACAACCAGATCGCGCCGCGCCTCAAACGCATTGCAGAACCTGCGAACATCGTCCTGAGGCCCCTCCATCGCTGCCGCCGCAGCCGCCTGTGCAATCGCACAAGCACCCGAACTGATCTGACTTTGCACCTTGGTCATTGCAGAGATGAGATCAGGATGCCCCGCGCCATAGCCGATCCGCCACCCGGTCATCGCATAGGCTTTGCTGACGCCATTCACTGTGAGGATGCGATCGTTCAGATCAGGACAGGCCGCCGCAAAGGATTTGAATTTGCGGCCATCAAACAGGATGTGCTCATAGATTTCGTCTGACAGGGTCAAGACCCGCGGATGATCCGCCAACACTGCGCCAAGATTGACCAGATCGTCATCGGCATAGACCGCGCCCGCGGGGTTGGACGGCAGGTTCAGGAATACCCAACGCGTGTTTTTGCTGATCGCACCGCGCAACCGTTCAGTCGTCAGACGAAACCCATCCTCTGCAGGACAAGGCACGGCCACGGGTACGCCGCCAAGGATCAGCACAATATCTTTGTACGGCCCGAAATAGGGTGCCGGCAGGATCACCTCGTCGCCCGCCTCCAAGGTGGCCATCATCGCGTTAAAGATGACTTGCTTGGCACCGTTGGACACAATGACCTGACTGAGGCCGTAGGTTAGCCCGTTTTCCGAGGCAAATTTCGCTACCACTGCCGCCTTCAGGCGCGCCGTTCCATCGGTTGGGGGATAGCGTGTTTCCCCTGCTTTGGCTGCGGCATGGGCCGCGTCGATAATGTCGCTGGGGGTGTCGAAATCCGCTTCTCCAAGGCCCAGTTCAATCACGTCTTCCCCGCGTGCGCGGGCGGCTTTGGCAGCCTGACTGACCCAAGCCGAGGCCGAGGGCTTGACCGCCGCCAACCGTGTTGCTGCAAAACTCATTGCAACGCGCCTTGTACCTGCGACAGCAACTGATCGGAGCCTTTGGCCAAGAGCCCCGTATCAGTGCCGCAGGCCACGAATGCAAATCCCTCGGCCAGCAATTCGGCTGCGAATGTTGGATCAAGAACCAAGGTGCCCACAGGGACCCCCTGTTCGATCAGGCGTTCCGCGACAGGTTTGATCAGGTCCCAAACCTCCGGGTCTATCGGCTTGCCCAGTTTGCCGATATCGGCCGCAATATCGCCCGGCCCAAAGAAGATACCTGACACGCCGTCAACCTGAGCGATGGCTTCTGCCTGCTCAACCGCCGCACGGGTTTCGACCTGCAGCAAGACGGCCGTTTCCTCTTGGATACGCGCGGTATAATCTTGCACGCGGCCAAACTTTGTCGCGCGCGTTGACCCTGAGACACCACGCAAACCATGTGGTGAATACCGTGTCGCTGCCACTGCGCGTTGTGCCTCTTCAACCGTCTGGATCATCGGAAATAGCAGGCCCGGCGCACCCAGATCCAGCAACCGCTTGACCGCCACCGCGTCATTCCATTCGACGCGTACAATCGGCACGGTGGAATAGCTGGAGAACGCCTGCAATTGCCCGAGAACGCTAAAATAGTCGTTCGGGCTGTGCTCCATATCGATCAAAGCCCAGTCATATCCCGCTGGGGCGACGACTTCGGCGGCAAAGTTGTTGGCAAGGCTGATCCACAGGCCAATCTGCTTTTCACCAGCCCTGAGGGCCTTGGTAAATGCGTTCTGCGCCAACAACATCAGATCACCGCTTTTTCAATGATCGGGCGATTGGCCGGAATGCGATCATACGCAAATGACGACAGGTCCAGCGTTCGGAATTCGCCATAGGTCACCAATTCGGAAATACCGCGCCCCATGGCGGGGGATTGTTGCAACCCGTGACCCGAGAACCCGTTGAGGAACATGAAATTGGGCAATTCCATGTGCGGCCCCAAAATCGCATTGTGATCAAAGGTGTTATAGGCGTAGTGCCCCGCCCACTCGGATTGCACCTTGATCGCCTCAAACTGCGGGATGCGCGTCGCCAGTACCGGCCAGACATGGTTTTCCCAGATCGAAAAATCCATGGTGTAGTCATCGTAATCGACCGCAGGATCAACATCGGAATGGCCTCCGCATTGATAAGTGCCACCACCGTTTTCGCGCACGTGCACGCCAGAGGGATCAATGGTCAGCGGCAGATCACGGTCCAGCGGTTTGTCGGCCTTGAAAACCCATGAATAACGTTTGCGCGGCTCGACCGGCACATCGATGCCAGCCATACGCGCCGTAGCTGCGGCACGCGGACCCGAGGCGTTGATGAGCTGCCCGCAGGCGATCACTTCGCCCGATTTCAACGTGACGCTTTCCACGCGATCGCCCGCTGTGTTGCGGTTGATAGCGACAACTTCGTTTTGGACATATTCGATGCCGCGTTCGCGCGATTGGCGTCGCCACCAGTCAAACACTGCACCGCCGTCCCAGTACCCTTCGTCCACAAGATTGATAGAACCCAGCACGACATCGTCGACGTTGTAGAAAGGATAAGCCGCCGCGATTTCAGACGCCGTCATCAGCTGTGTCGCCGCACCGGCTGCCAGCTGAACCTTTTGGTTTGCCCGAAGAACATCGGCAAAACCTTCATTGTCAGCAAGATACATGTATCCGAACGTGCGGATCGACAGTTCGGGTATACGTTCGTCACCCCCCATATAATGGCGAATGTTCTTGACGAAATCCGCCGCAAACTGGCTGATCCTTACGTTCAGTTCAGTCGAGAACTGCTGCCGCATGCAACTGTTGGTGTGCGCTGTCGAACATTTTTCATAAGAAGGATCACGTTCGACCACTAAAACACGCCCGTCAAAATCCTTGTTATCACTTAGAAACCAGGCAGCTGATGCGCCCATGATCGCACCGCCGACGATGATCACATCATAGGATGTCTGCTCTGGCGCGTTTGTCTTCAGGGTCATTACAGGTCCTCCCCATTTTTGACTGCCGCCTCGACGGCGATGATGTCGTCTTGGTTCAGTCCATAGTCGCGTGCTGCAGTTTCCGCAGAGATGTATCCACGCGCCAGATCGCGACGCACGGCGGCTTTGTCCCGCTGGGCGGGGTCGCCATAGCCAGCACCACCGGGGAAGGCCATGACCACTTTGCGCCCGTGCGGCACGAATTGCTTGCCTTTGACCCGCATGGGTGTTCCGTCGTCCTGCGCGATGGTTGTCGCGGCACCATCCTTGCCGCCGCGGCTGCCGCGCGCAGGATGATCGCCACGATCAAACATCGCCTGAATGTCAAATTCGTGACCTTCCATTGCGCCCACTTCCATGAACTGCCCCAACCCGCCACGGGTTTTGCCGGCACCGCCTGAATCAGGTCGCAGTTCCTTGCGCCAGATGATGACAGGACCTGCATGTTCCGTTGCCTCGATTGGCATGGTCATCACGCCCGACGGAAACGCCGTGGCGTTCAGCCCGTCGAAATCAGGCCGCGCACCGGACCCGCCCGAGTTAAACGTCAACACCTCGGAACGACGGGCATCCGCAGGCGCGGGCGCATCGCTGCGCGGGCGCAATGATACCTGAAAGTTGCACAGGCATCCCGCTCCTTCAGCAGGCACAAGCCCCGGCACGATCTTGTCAAAGGCGTTGTAGACCGCATCCGGCACAAAATGCCCAACGATATGACGCAGCGCGACAGGCGCGGGATGCAGCGCATTTACGATTGTATCCTTTGGTGCCTCAATTTCAAACGGTAGCAACGATGCGTGGTTGTTGGGAATTTCAGGCGCAATCGCAACCTTGAGCGCATAGCACGCATAGGCCTTGGCATAGACCAGCGGGCAGTTGATGCCCTTTTTGTCCAACCCGGAAGAGCCGGTGAAATCAGACACAATTCTATCGCCTTCAACACTGATCTTGACCTTGAGTGTGATTGGCACATCAAAGCCATCCACCGTCATCTCGCCGCTGGCCGATTTTTGCGGCAAGGCGGCGATACGTTCCAGTGTCGCGCGACGTGAATTGTCGAGGATGAATTCAGCGATCCCCTCCAAACCGTCCAACTCAAACTCCGTCATCATCTCGATCAGACGGCGGTGGCCGATCTCGTTGCAGGTCGCCAGCGCATACATGTCGCCGACCAATTGATCGGGTTCGCGCACGTTGCCGCGCACGATCCGCACGAGGGTTTCGTCAACCGCGCCGCGCTCGGCGAATTTCATGATTGGCAGGTAAAGGCCTTCCTCATAGACGCTGGCCGCATCCGCGCCAAAGCCGCGTCCGCCGATGTCCACGATATGCGCGGTACAGGCGAAAAAGCCCACCAATACGCCATTGTGAAAGGACGGTGTGACCATGGTGATGTCATGCAGGTGGCCTGTGCCCTCCCAGGGGTCATTGGTGATGTAGATGTCACCATCAAACATGTTCTGACGACCAATGCGGCGGATGAAATGCGCCACGGCATCGGCCATGGCATTCACATGCCCCGGCGTTCCGGTAACCGCCTGCGCCAGCATCCGACCTTGCGTGTCATAGACACCCGCCGACAAATCGCCCGCCTCGCGCACCGAAGTCGAAAACGCTGTGCGAACCAGAGCCTGCGCCTGTTCTTCGACAACCGAAATCAACCGGTTCCACATCACCTGATAAGAGACTTTTGAATGTCGCGTGACCATGACTCAGGCCCCTTTCGTCAGAATTTCGATGCAGCCATCGGGTTGACGGATTGCATCGCGGCTCGCTGGAATGATGATGGTGGTTTCGTTTTCGGTCATGGCGGCGGGGCCTGACACGCGGTGGCCAGTTTCAAGGCTGTCGCGTTCAACAACACCAGCGTCCAGGAACTCACCCGAAGCAGGATCAAACAGTTGCCGGGTCTCGCTGACCTTCGCCAGTGTCGTCTCATCCGCAGTTGCGATGCGGGCGACCTGCTCGGGCGGGGTGGTGGCGTTCACTGACCAAACCGTGATTTCGACATCCATGCCTTCGACCGTGCGGCCAAACAGTTTGGCATAATCCTCTTCAAACCGCGCAAGGAAGGTCGCCGCATCAGGTGCCATGGCCTGCGCTTCGGTCAGAGCAATCGGTATCTCCCAGCCCTGCCCCGAATAGCGCATATAGACCTTGAACTCTGCCAGGATCGGGCTGTCCGCATCGCAGGTGCGTACAAATCCAGTGGCCTCTTCTTTCAATTCCGACAACAAGGCGCTGATCCGTGGCCCGTCAAAATCGCTGAGCTGCATATATACCGAGCGGTTGGCCTCAAAGCTGAAGGGCGCGCGCAAGAATCCGATGGCCGAGCCTACGCCCGCCCCCGGCGGCACGATCAGCCGTTCGACCCCCAGTTTCTCGCACAGACGCCCCGCGTGCAGCGGCGCCGCCCCGCCAAAGGCGATCATGGTGTATTCAGACAGGTCTTCGCCATTTTCAACCGCATGAACGCGGGCCGCGTTCGCCATGTTTTCGTCCACCACCTCTGCGACGCCAAAGGCAGCCTCGACCGCATCCATTTCCAGTATGCGCCCAACATGGGTCTCCAAGGCCGCCCTTGAGCTGTCTGAATGCAATGGGATCGTACCGCCCGCGAAATTGTTGGGGTCCAACTTGCCCAGCACTAGATCAGCGTCGGTCACAGCGGGCCGCTCCCCTCCGCGCCCGTAACAGGCCGGCCCCGGTTCGGAACCCGCGCTTTCGGGGCCAACGCGGATTTGGCGCATGGCATCTACATGGGCAAGACTCCCACCGCCTGCGCCGATCTCGACCATGTCGATCACCGGGATCGAAATGGGCATCCCCGATCCCTTTTTGAACCGATAGGTCCGCGCAACTTCAAACACGCGCGATGTTTTCGGGGTCTGGTTCTTGATCAGGCAAATCTTGGCGGTGGTGCCGCCCATATCAAAGGACAACACCTTGTCCAGACCATAGCGCGCCGCGATATGCGCTGCAAAAACCGCACCACCCGCCGGCCCGCTTTCGACAAGGCGCACCGGGAAATCCGCCGCATTGGCGATAGAGATAATCCCGCCGCCCGAGTGCATCAGAAAGATCCGGCAGTCGACACCCTCGCCGCGCAAGCGCTCTTCCAAACGACCCAGGTAGGAGGCCATCAACGGCTTGATATACGCGTTGGCCACGACCGTATTGAAACGCTCGTATTCGCGCATCTGCGGGCTGACTTCGGAGGAAATGGAGACCGAAACGTCCGGCAGCTTTTCAGTCAACACATCGCGGATCATCTGTTCGTGCGTTGGGTTCAGATAGGAATGGATCAACCCGACGGCGACACTTTCAAAACCTGCTTTGGCGATACGATCCACCACGGCCTCGACCTCAGCTTGATCCAGCTCAATCATCACCTCGCCGCGTGCGTTAACGCGCTCGGACACCGTGAACCGCATTTGCCGCGCGAGCAGTGGCTCTGGCAGGTTCAGGTTCAGGTCATATTGCTCAAAACGGCTTTCGGTGCGCATCTCGATGACATCGCGAAACCCTTCGGTGGTGATCAGCGCCGTCTTGGCGCCGCGCCGCTCGATCAACGCGTTGGTGGCAAGGGTCGTGCCATGAATGATTTGACCGATCTCGTCAGGCGTCACCACCGCCTTGGCGCAAACTTGTTGCATCCCGTCGATGATCGCATTTTCGGGCGCGGTGTAGGTCGTCAACACCTTGATGGAAAACTGCGCGCCCTCTTTTTCAAGAACGACGTCCGTAAACGTGCCCCCGATGTCGACCCCAAGACGGATTGCTGCAGCTTTCATTCAATTTCACTCCGATCGTAATCCTCACCTCCTTCTGTGCGCAGATGCCTGCGACCCATCCCAAGAAGGGTGCGAAACGTAAAGAAGGAGAGAATCTGTTTCCTTCATTCCAGAGTGACAGGGGAGCATCATCACGGCAAATTCGAATAAATTCTAAGGGCAATAACTTTTAATGATCTATTCGTGTTTCTCCGCTTCTTCAGCGGCAAAGCTTGCGGCAACCTCGACAAATCGAGCCGCCCTGTCTTTATGAAATCTGGCGAAAAACCTGAGAGGTTCCGGGTGCCAATCGCACTTGATCAGCACAAGAGCAGCCGAATTGAGCTGTTCTTTTACCAGAGCCCTCGGCAGCAAAGCCGTTCCCATCCCGTCAACGGCCATCGGAACGCAAGATGCAAGGCTGTTTGAGTAGACGATTTGGTTGACGGGCAGGTTTCGGCGCTCGGCCTGTTTCAGAAGCCCACCAGACGCAAGAGTGTGTTTTCCATGCGTGAGTACGGGAGACCTCAGAATATCATCCAAATCACCAGGGACACCAATTTCATCTAGATGATCAGGTGACGCCACCCATATGTAATCGTACACACCCAACGCCAGCGAACCGCCGCCCTTGGATGGGAAAGGTTCGGGCTGCAGCGCGAGATCGATGTCCCCAGCAGAAAATTTTTTGGATATTTCCGCAGACAGCCCAACCTCCAGCTCAACAGAAACGGATGGGTAAGCGGCCCGGAATCGTCGCAAGAACGGATGCAGCCACGTACAGGCTATCAGTTCTGTCACGCCCAAACGGAGCCGGTCTACAATCAGGTCCTGTCGCGCTGCCGCCTCCCAGAATACCTCTGCGCTGCGCAAGACCTGCCGCGCTGCCGAAACCAATTTTTCCCCACGCGCCGTGAGCCGAACGGATCCCGCATCTCGGTGCATCAGAACAATGCTCAGGTCGGTCTCAAGTTTCGTTATTCTGTTCGAGATGTTCGGCTGGGTTGTACCCAGAACCGCCGCAGCCTTGCGAAAGCTGCCCATATCGACAACGCAAACCAAAGCTTCAAGTTGTTTGAGAGTCAGATGACTACTTATCATGATGCGCTACAGGATAACTTTTTTGAATGCTCGTCAATTGATGACGCTTTCTTCACCGTCCTGCGCTCAGACCTTCGAGCGATCGCTCGCATTTTAGTGAGTTGATGGTTTATCTACCTATCGATGGGTAGATAAACCGGATCAAGTAGGAGCAAATAGCAAACTGAAGATTTACGATGCCGAAGGTTTTCCCACCCCCACCCGCGTTCGCATCGCCTTGGCCGAAAAGGGGCGTGACGGATCAAGCCAAGTTCGTTGCCATTGACGTGATGGGCGGCGAGCACCGCACTGAAGCCTATGGAAAAAAGAACCCCGATGCGACTGTACCCTGTCTTGAACTGGATAACGGAACGCATATCGCAGTGTGCAACGCGGTTATCGAATACATCAACGCCACATTTGACGGCCCCACGCTGACCGGGACAACACCGAAGGAGCGCCCGCATATATCGATGATGAACGCACGCGCCGAAGCGGGCTTGCTATATGCAGTTGGAGCCTATTTCCACCACGCAATACCCGAGCTTGGCTAAGCATTGGAAACCTATCAATGCGCCGAATGGGAAAGTAAGCAAAAAGAGGCTGCAGCAGCGACTATGGCCTATCTTGTTGGTGTACTGGCAGATAACGACTATGTTGCGGGAGGCCGCTTTTCGGCGGCTGACATTACGACATTCGCGGGGCTGGCCTTTGCCGATCTCGCGAAAGTGGAAATTCCACAGTCTCATGAAAATCTTCAGGCCTGGCATTCAAGGCTCGCCAATCGCCCGCCAATCTCAGGCTAAACGCCGCACATTTTTCGCAAGGAATTGAACAATGAACCTGAATGCAGATTTCGACATCCCCGTCATCGTCCGCTCGGATCAGTTGGAATGGCAAGCCTCGCCGATGAAAGGGGTGGATCGGCGCATGCTCGACCGGATCGGCGGCGAAGTGGCTCGCGCGACCACCATCGTCCGCTATGCACCGGGCAGTGCATTTTCGGCGCACACCCATACGGGCGGCGAAGAATTCATCGTGCTGGATGGCGTATTTCAGGACGAGCATGGCGATTTTCCCGCAGGCACCTATGTGCGCAACCCACCGACCACATCGCATACGCCCGGCTCTGCCGAGGGCTGCACGATCTTCGTGAAACTTTGGCAGTTTGACATGGATGACCGCAACCAGTTGCGCAAAGATATGGCGGATGAATTGGTCGCGCCGATTGACGGTGTTGCAACCGCGATCTTACACAAAGACGACCGGGAAACCGTCAGCTACAGCCATCTTGACGCGGGAGCGACGCTGACGTCGCAGGCACAGGGCGGCATCGAGATGTTGGTCATCGACGGCAGCGTTAGTATTGGTGCTGAGAGCCTCGCCAAGAACGATTGGCTGCGCCTACCAGACGGGAAGGCCCTTTCGGCAATCGGCGGGACGGCTGGTGCAAAGGTCTGGATCAAGTCCGGCCACCTCCCCTATGCTAAAGCGCCAACAGTCTAAGATATGCAGACCGATCCATTGATTATCGGGGGCGGGCTTGCAGGAGCTTATCTTGCAAGCCGCCTGGCGGCCCTTGGACAGGATTTCCTACTGGCCGAGGCTCGCCCCCGCCTTGGGGGACGTATCGCGACCGTCCGACAGGAAGGCGGCACCTATGACATTGGCCCCACGCAGTTTTGGCCCGGCCAGCCGCGGATCGCAAAACTGGTGAAGGATCAAAGGCTGACCCGCTTTGATCAATATGCCCACGGCGATCTGATGTATGAGAATGAACACGGGAAGCCCCAACGCGGTCAGGGATTTGCCTCGATGGAAGGTTCGTATCGTCTTGAGGGTGGCTTAACTCAACTGATCGACGGTCTGGCTGCAAAAATCGACGCAGGCCATGTGCACCTGTCCACCCCGATTACCACCCTGAGCCAAACGGGCGACGGGATCACTGCAAACCTCCCAAATGGACTGAGTTGAACCCGTGCTCAGGCAACAAACGCCGGGATAGACGGAAAATCGGGCGCGAACGCCCGATTGACTTTATTTTCTTGAAAAATGGACATTCCAAGCCCGCCGGTGGCCATTAATTGGTAGTTGGATCAACACAAGTCAGAATACTTCACCCAGAACACTTTGAATGGCCACAGCTCCCGCAAGTCATACATCCCTCGATCATGCGCAATTCGTATTGGCCGCAGCTGGGGCAGGCTTTGCCGCGCGGCGCGTCTAGGTTGACCACCTGAGCCTGCGGATCGGATTTGAGCCCCATGCCCTCGCCTTCGAGGAAACCGATGGCAACCATATGACGCTCAATCACCCCACCAATTGCTGCGAGGATTGAGGGGATATATTTGCCCTGCACCCAGGCACCGCCGCGCGGGTCGAAGACGGCCTTGAGTTCTTCGACAACAAAGCTCACGTCGCCGCCACGCCGGAATACCGCGCTGATCATCCGGGTCAAAGCCACTGTCCAGGCAAAATGTTCCATATTCTTGGAATTGATAAACACTTCGAACGGACGCCGCCGACCGCTGATAATGATATCGTTCACAGTTATATAGAGCGCATGTTCGCTGTCGGGCCATTTGACCTTATAAGTATTGCCCTCCAATTCGCTGGGCCGATCCAGCGGTTCGGACATATAAATCACGTCGCCGTGCGGAACCATCGGTTCAGCTTCGGTTTCGGCGACAACTTCTGCGCCCTTGTCCTC
Organism: Sedimentitalea sp.; assembly: GCF_039973035.1. Taxonomy (NCBI): domain Bacteria; kingdom Pseudomonadati; phylum Pseudomonadota; class Alphaproteobacteria; order Rhodobacterales; family Paracoccaceae; genus Sedimentitalea; species Sedimentitalea sp. The sequence goes on along the minus strand of NZ_JBDWLR010000088.1, from coordinate 31,555 downwards.
ACTCACGCTCAGAACGCTGCCTGTCACATCGTTCGGCCGGTAGGTGGTGCACCCCTTGCAACCGGTTTCCCACGCCTGCAAATACACATCCTTGAACGCATCAAAGGAAATGTCTTCAGGACAGTTGATGGTCTTGGAAATCGAGGAATCAACCCATTCCTGCGCCGCCGCCTGCATGCGCACATGCTCGCTCGGCGTCAGGGTCTGTGCGTTGACAAAATAATCGGGCAACTCCTTGTCGCCAAACTTGTCACGCCACATCTGCACGGCATAGTCCTCGACCTCTTCCTCGGTCCGACTTCCGTCCTTTTGCAAGACCTTGCGCGTATAGGCATAGGCAAAGACAGGTTCGATCCCCGACGACACATTGCCCGCATAGAGGCTGATGGTGCCCGTCGGCGCGATACTGGTCAAAAGCGCGTTTCGGATGCCGTGCTCTCGAATGGCCTCACGTACATCGTCATCCATCTGCTGCATCGTGCCGCTGGCCAGGTATTTCTCGGCGTCAAACAATGGAAACGCGCCCTTCTCCTTCGCCAATTGCACCGACGCCAGATATGCGGCGCGGGCGATCGCGCGCAGCCAGTGCGACGTCTGACGCGCTGCCTCGTCCGACCCATAACGCAAACCCATCATCAGCAAGGCGTCCGCAAGGCCGGTCACGCCCAAACCGATCCGCCGTTTGGCCTGTGCCTCGGCAGCCTGTTCGGGCAGCGGGAATTTTGACACGTCGACCACATTGTCCATCATCCGGACGGCCATGGTGACAAGTTCGGTCAAGCCTTCCTCATCCAGATGCGCAGCATCTTCGAACGGATCCGTCACCAGCCGCGCCAGGTTGATCGACCCCAGCAGACAGGCGCCATAGGGTGGCAGCGGCTGTTCCCCGCAAGGGTTGGTGGCGGCGATGGTCTCGCAATAGGCAAGATTGTTGGCGGAATTGATCCGGTCAATAAAGATCACACCCGGTTCGGCATAATCGTAAGTCGCACGCATCATCCTATTCCACAGATCGCGGGCCTGAACCGTGTGATAGATTTTGTCGTCGAATTTCAGCTCCCATGGTCCGTCGGCCTTGACGGCCTCCATGAACGCATCGGTGACCAGCACCGACAGGTTGAACATCCTCAGTCGGGCAGAATCGGATTTGGCGCTGATGAAGTCTTCGATATCCGGATGGTCGCAACGCATGGTCGCCATCATCGCCCCGCGGCGTGACCCGGCCGACATGATAGTCCGGCACATGGCGTCCCAGACATCCATGAACGACAACGGTCCGCTGGCGTCCGCCGCCACACCTTTTACATCCGCGCCCTTGGGTCGGATGGTGCTGAAATCATAGCCGATGCCGCCGCCCTGCTGCATCGTCAGCGCGGCCTCTCGCAACATCTCGAAAATACCGCCCATACTGTCAGGGATGGTGCCCATGACAAAACAGTTGAACAGGGTCACCTGCCGCGCGGTTCCGGCCCCTGCCGTGATGCGTCCGGCGGGCAAATAGCGGAAATCGGAAAGCGCGTCATAAAAGCGGTCTTCCCAATCTGCAGGGTTCTCTTCACCGCTTGCAAGGTCGCGGGCAATACGCCGCCAGGTGTCTTCGACACTCAGGTCAATGGGTGTCCCATCGGCCTCTTTGAACCGGTACTTCATGTCCCAGATTTGTTCAGCAATGGGGGCGGCAAATCGGCTCATAGATTGTCCTAGCTGGTTTTCATTGAGATTATTGATTGCAACGGCGGGACTTGAACCCACATCTATCCCGCCGTAGTACTCGTGTCGCTAGGACCGATACTACTCGAAAACGAGATGCTCTATCCAATTGAGCTACGTCGCAACTTTCTCCTAACGCGTAGGCCGCGTTAGGAGAATCCACAATAGCTTGAAGCCCAGACAAATTCCACTACCATATAGAGCCTTACTTGGGGACGACTCTGTGGATAAAACCGTCAATCTCATCAAGCTGTCTGTCGGGACCGAAAGTGTTGAGGATCTGGCCCGTTGGCAGAAAACTCGCCGCGCAGAACGCGAGGACGGCCTACCCCGGCACGTCACCCGAATGTGGCCAAAGCGCGAAGGCGAAATTCTGAATGGCGGCTCGATCTTCTGGGTCATCAAAGGGCTGGTCCAATGCCGTCAACGCATTCTGCGACTGGACGAAGTGTTCGGCGACGATGGTATCCGGCGCTGTGCCATCGTTTTGGACACGCAGTTACATCGCACCCAGTCCGTGCTAAAACGCCCGTTTCAGGGTTGGCGATATCTGTCGCCGCAGGATGCTCCGCCCGACCTGCCCGAAGGGCGCGAAAACGATGATGCATTGCCGGTGGAACTCAACCGAGCCTTGGCAGAGATCGGTGTGATCTGAAGAAAATCACCAACATGTCACTGTTGCAACTCGGTGATATCGGTTAGAAGACCAAAAAACTCCAACAGCAAAGCCGAACACAGAACCGGCATCGAGCAGGAGAACAAAAATGTACAGAATTCTGGTGGCCCTGCTGGCAGCGGCCATCCTTGTCAGTTGTGGGCGCGGCGTCGAGCGGGTTGCCCCCGTCGTTCCTGCCAAGCTGGACCCGGAAACCAACCTTCTGGTTTATCCGCGCTTCGGCGATTCCAAGCCGCACGCCTGGGACGGTCGCGATCCCTATTCCTATCCGATCCACGGCATCGATGTCGCCCGCTACCAGAGCGATATTGATTGGCCTCGGGTGAAATCCGCCGGGATCAACTTTGCTTTCATCAAGGCAACCGAAGGCGGCGACTATCTCGATCCGATGTTCCAGGAACACTGGAACGGAGCGCGTCGCGCTGGTGTGCGCCACGGTGCCTATCACTTTTACTATTTCTGCCGTCCAGCCCATGAACAGGCAACGTGGTTCATTCAGAACGTCCCGCGCAGCAGCTCGGACCTGCCGCATGTTCTTGACATGGAATGGAACCATCAGTCCCGCACTTGCCGCCTGCGTCCAGACGGGGCAACCATCCAAGCCGAGGCCAAGATCTTTCTGGACATGCTCGAAGCGCATTACGGCCGCCGTCCCGTGGTCTACACCACTGTGGATTTCTTCCGAGAGACCGGCATCGACAAGCTGCGCAACACAGAATTCTGGCTGCGTTCGGTCGCAGGGCATCCACGCACGGTCTATCCCGGCGCGTTCTGGACGTTCTGGCAATATACCGGCACCGGTATCGTTCCCGGCATCTCCGGTCCGGTCGATCTGAACGTGTTCAGGTCCTCACCAGAAGCATGGCTGCGCTGGTCGCGCTGACGCGCGGCGCGGCTCAGCCAACCTGTCTGATCAACGCCTTAAGCGCCTTGCGATCTGCGTCAGTAACAGGCGCGGATCGGCTGCGCCAAAGCGTCGCCTGACTGCGCAGGATCAACCCATCGGTCAACAGCTTCAGGTGATTGGCCCGCAGCGTGTCACCGGTCGAGGTGATATCGGCAATCGCCTCGGCGGTTTCATTCATCACCGTGCCTTCGGTCGCGCCCTGACTATCAACCAGTTGATAATCCGCCACCCCGGCATCGCGCAGAAATCTATGCACCAGACGGTGATACTTGGTCGCGATCCGCAGGCGATGGCCATGATGGGCGCGAAACGCCGCCGCGACCGCGTCCAGATCATCCAGCGTATCCACATCAACCCAGCATTTAGGCACCGCCAGAACCAGATCGGCATGGCCAAACCCCAACGGATTGACCTCTTCGGTCTGCTGCTCCCACAGCGGCAGCTTTTCCTGCACCAGATCGGTGCCTGTCACGCCCAGATGGATACGCCCCGCGGCCAGTTCCCGTGGAATTTCGCCTGCCGACAGCAACACCAAGTCAACGCCGTCGACCCCTGTCACTACGCCAGCATACTCCCGCTCTGATCCGGTGCGGCTCAGAGTGATGCCCCGCTTGGCAAACCAGCCAAAGGTCTTTTCCATCAGCCGCCCTTTGGACGGCACGCCCAGCTTGACACTCATACCGCGCCCTCTCCGAGTTCCAGCATGAGGCCCGGCCGCAAAACGCCGCCAACCGCCGGAATTTCGCTGCCTCCGCCGAGGTGGCGGGTCAAGGCGTCATACCGGCCACCCGTAGCAATCGGCGGCAAGTCCGGGCGGCGTTCGGCATAAAAGCCAAAGACAAACCCATCGTAATATTCCATCGATGTGCGGCCGTAACTTGCCTCAAAATCAAGGTTCTCCACATCAATCCCGCAAGCATCCAGAGCGCCAAGCCGCGCCTCAAGCAGATAGAGCGACTGGGTGATCGACGGCAAATCAACGGCAATATCGCGCAAATGCGCCAGCGCAAACGGCGCTGTTTCGCGTACCGAAAGCAGGTTGTCCAAAGCCGATATTTCGGTTGCGGATATGGGCGGTGTTTCGGCATCCGCGCGCAAGGCATCGATCCGTTCCGCAACTTCGGCCTGCCCCCGTTTCCCGTTCCAGGGCGCATTGACCGCCAACGGGTCCTCTGCCGCAAGCAATGCCGCACGGGTTGCTGGCACCGGCACACGCCGGGAATATCGATCAAGCAAGGCTCGGAACCGCCGAGGCCGCCAGATATGCCGCATCAGCGCCGCTTTGCGCCGTTCGGTGGTATCAAGGCCCCGCACCGCCGCCATCAGAATGCCAATATCGCCTGTCGCCGCGCGCAGGTTCAGCCCGGATACCGCTTCGGCGATCCGGGCAAACACCTCGGCATCCGCCGCCGCTGCGTTGGAGCGGTCAAACAATTCGTATCCGACCTGTACATATTCGCTCGCGCGATCCGGATGCTCGTCCTGATGGCGAAACACTTCACCGGAATAGGTATAGCGGGCAGGCTCGGCTCCGAATTCCATGTGCATCTGCACCACTGGAACCGTAAAATCCGGGCGTAACATTTGCTCGCCATGCAGCGCGTCGCTGGTCACATAGGCCCGCGCGCGGATATCTTCGCCATAAAGGTCCAGCAAGGTTTCCGACGGTTGCAGGATCGGCGTTTCAATCGGCAGCCCGCCCGCCGCCTGAAACAGCGCACGCAGGCGCGCCGCCTCGGTCAATGTCTCGGCACGGGTCGGCATCAGTCCTGTCCGATCTCGTGAATCGCAAGAATTTCGCGCACCTTGTCGAGCATCTGATCGCGCGGCACTTCGAACTGGCTGGGGCGTTCTTTCCATTCTTCCAGCGTCGCGTTTTCTGCAATCTGTGCGCCAAGGATCAGGTCCTTGATCTGAACCACGCCGCGTTCCTTTTCGTCGCCGCCCTCGATAATCGCCACTGGGCTGTTGCGACGGTCCGCATACTTCAGCTGATTGCCAAAATTCTTTGGGTTGCCCAGATACACTTCCGCCCGGATACACGCATTTCGCAACTCTGCGACCATTGCCTGATAATCCGCCATCCGATCCCGATCCATGACCGTTACGACGACCGGCCCCTGCTCGACCGCCTTGATCCGCCCCTTCTCCCGAAGCGCGGCAAGCAACCGATCCACCCCGATAGAAATGCCGGTCGCCGGCACTTCCTGTCCGGTGAACCGCTTTACCAGATCGTCATAACGTCCACCGCCGGCAACCGAGCCGAATTGCCGCTTGCGACCCTTTTCGTCAAAGATTTCAAAGGTCAGTTCGGCCTCATAGACCGGGCCCGTGTAATAGCCGAGCCCGCGCACGACCGATGGATCAATGATGATACGATCCGGGCCATAGCCTTGCGCCGCGAGCAAATCCGCGATCTGCTCAAGCTCGTTGACACCTTGCTCCCCAATCGTCGAACCTGCCACCAAATCGCGCAGACGGGCAACGGTGTCCGCGCCGGTATCTCTTCGGGCGTCCATAAAGCCCATAATGACGGCGGCCTGTTCATCGCCAAGCCCCGCGCCATCGGTGAAATCGCCGCTCGCATCCTTGCGCCCCGCGCCGAGAAGAGCCCGGACGCCTTCGGAACCCAACCGGTCAAGTTTGTCGATTGCCCGCAATACAATCCCGCGCTCGTGCGCCCGGACGTCCGGGTTTGCAGGATCCAAGACTCCCGCAACCTCCATCACTCCGTTCAAAACCTTGCGGTTGTTGATCCGCACCACATAATCACCGCGCGCGATTCCAACGGCTTCCAACGTGTCGCTCAACATCGCACAGATCTCGGCATCCGCGGCCATGCTCGCCGACCCAACTGTGTCCGCATCACACTGATAAAACTGGCGAAACCTCCCCGGCCCCGGCTTTTCATTGCGCCAGACCGGCCCCATCGCATAACGCCGGTAAGGTGTCGGCAGGTCATTGCGATGTTGGGCAAACACCCGCGCCAACGGAGCCGTCAGATCATAACGCAGCGCCAGCCAGTCGGCCTCGTCCTCCTGCCAGGCAAAGACGCCTTCGTTCGGACGGTCCACATCTGGCAGGAACTTACCCAATGCTTCTACGGTTTCAACCGCCGAAGACTCCAATGCATCAAAGCCATAGCGATGATAGACGCCCGCGATCGCCTGCAACATATCATTGCGCTGTGTCACCTCTGCGCCGAAATAATCGCGGAACCCCTTGGGCGTTTCCGCCTTGGGGCGAGGTTGTTTGCGGGTCTTGGCCATATCGGGCGTCCTTGGGCAGTCCGGTTGCCGCGGGGTCTAGCCCAAGGGCATGACAGGGGCAAGGCAGGCAACGCTCTGCCGTTGGAATTGCCGCCCAATCACGGTATGAGCCGAGAAACTCAACAAAGGGCACGCCATGCAACATCTCGAAGAAAAGATCGCTCACCTGCTCCGCAGCGTGGATGAACTGAGCGATGTCGTGGCCCAGCAACAACACGAAATCGACACGCTGACTCGTCGGGTTCACATGCTCATGCAACGTGAGGGCGAGCGGGACGCAGAACGTGGTGGCGGGATCGTTCTGGGCGACGAGCGTCCACCACACTATTGATTGAGTGCAGATGAGGGGCGCTGCCCCTCAAACTCCCCGGAGTACTTTGACAAAGCTGAAAGACAAGTGACCCTAGAATTTCATCTTTGCTCAAATACTCCGGGGGAGGCGCCCAGAGGGCGACGGGGGCAGAGCCCCCTGTTGTCAGGTCCTCAGATCAAAGATCTTCCACGGCGAGCACGCCCTGAAGACTCTTGATCGCTCCCTTGATCTGAGGGTTGATCGCAAAGTCATACCCCAGTTCCATGTCGACTTCGCCGGGCAACTCAGGGTCCACCAAGCACACTTGGACGGGCCCCCTCGCTGCATTGCGAGCGGCGCTTTGTGCATCTTCAAGAACACTGGCAACCGTCCCGACCGCTTCGGAGGCGTCGATGAACACTCGCAAACCCGCAGCCTCGAGATCGCCAACGGCGGCGTCAATCTGGACGACGGATCGACCCAGCAATTTCAACTGATCGCTTTCCACATTGGCTTCAACCGTGATCACCACCTTGGAACCGGCGTCAAGAAAGGCGCGTGCCTTTTCAAGCGTATCCGAAAACAGAGTAACCTCGTAGGCTCCGGTCGCGTCGGATAGTTGCGCAAAGGCAAACCGATTGCCGCGCGCCGATTTGCGTTCCTGGCGGCCCGCAACCACCCCGGCCAGCTTGGCAACCAAAGGCGAATTGGCAGCTTTCTTCTGGACCTCTTCGAGAGTCATCACCCCTTTGCGTTTCAGGAACGCTGCATAGTCATCAAGTGGATGCCCGGAAAGATAGAAGCCTACCGCGCGGAATTCTTCGGCGAGCCGTTCAGCGGGGAGCCAGTCTGCCGCAGGCGACAGGCGCGGCTCGGGCAGGTCATCACCCGCTTCCCCAAAGAGCGACACCTGGTTCGAATTCTTCTGCTCATGCACTGCCGCCGAGTAGGCAACCAGTGCATCAAGGCTGTCAAACACGCGGCGGCGATTCGCATCAAGCTGATCAAACGCCCCAGCACGGGCGAGCATTTCCATCGGGCGTTTGCCCACCCGTTTGAGATCGACCCGTCGGGCCATGTCAAACAACGTCGCGAAAGGTTTATCGACACCGTCAATTTTGCGCCCGTCGGTCACGAGGCGCATCGCCTCGGTTCCGACATTTTTCAGCGCGCCCAGCGCATATACCAAGGCTCCGTCCACCACCTTGAACGTCGCATCGGACCGGTTGACACAAGGCGGGACCCACGGCAGCTCCAGCGCCTTCTTCACCTCTTCAAAATAGGTCGCCAGTTTGTCGGTCAGGTGGATATCGCAATTCATGACCCCGGCCATGAATTCCACCGGATGGTTCGCCTTGAGCCATGCGGTTTGATAGCTGACCACGGCATAGGCCGCCGCGTGCGATTTGTTGAACCCATAGTTGGCGAATTTCTCGAGAAGGTCGAAAACTTCGGAGGCCTTTTTCTTTTTGACCCCATTTTCCATCGCCCCTTTTTCGAATTTGGGGCGTTCCTTGGCCATTTCCTCGGCAATCTTTTTGCCCATCGCGCGGCGCAGCAGGTCCGCACCGCCCAGCGAGTAACCCGCCATGACCTGAGCGATCTGCATCACCTGTTCCTGATAAACAATGATGCCCTGGGTTTCTTCGAGGATGTGATCGATCAGCGGATGAACGGATTCGCGCTCTTTGACCCCATTTTTGACCTCGCAGTAGGTCGGGATATTCTCCATCGGGCCGGGGCGGTAGAGCGCCACCAACGCCACGATATCCTCGATGCAGGTTGGTTTCATGCGCTTGAGCGCATCCATCATGCCGCTGGATTCCACCTGAAACACCGCGACGGTCTTGGCCGCAGCATAGAGTTTGTAAGACGCCTCGTCATCCAGTGGGATGGTGCCGATGTCATCGATCAAACCCTCGGGCGGCTCGAACAATTCCGTGCCGTCTGCCGCAACATGCAGGTGCCGGCCGCTGGCCTTGATCTGATCGACCGCGTTCTGGATCACGGTCAGGGTTTTAAGGCCGAGAAAGTCGAATTTTACCAGACCCGCCTGTTCGACCCATTTCATATTGAACTGGGTTGCAGGCATGTCTGACCGCGGATCCTGATAGAGCGGCACAAGCGCATCCAGCGGACGGTCGCCGATCACAACACCGGCGGCATGGGTCGAGGCGTTTCTAAGCAACCCTTCGACCTGCTGGCCGTAGGTCAGCAGGCGGTCCACCACTTCTTCGGCCTTGGCCTCTTCGCGCAGGCGCGGCTCGTCCGCCAACGCCTTTTCGATACTGACCGGTTTGACCCCTTCGACAGGTATCATCTTGGACAAACGATCCACCTGCCCATAGGGCATCTGTAAGACGCGCCCGATGTCGCGCACCGCCGCCTTGGACAACAGCGCACCGAATGTGATGATCTGCCCTACCTTGTCGCGGCCATATTTCTCCTGAACATAGCGGATCACCTCTTCGCGGCGGTCCATGCAAAAGTCGATATCAAAGTCAGGCATCGATACCCGTTCGGGGTTCAGGAACCGTTCGAACAGCAGGGAGTATCGCAGCGGATCAAGGTCGGTGATGGTCAACGCATAAGCCACAAGGCTACCCGCACCCGATCCCCGCCCCGGCCCCACCGGAATGTCATTGTCCTTGGCCCACTGGATAAAGTCAGCAACGATCAGGAAGTAACCGGGGAACCCCATGCCTTCGATGATCCCAAGCTCGAAATCCAGTCGCTCCTGATATTTCTCGACCGTCACGGCATGTGGAATCACCGCCAACCGGTTCTGTAGGCCGTCATTTGCCATCCGTCGCAATTCGGCCACTTCGTCATCGGCGAACTTTGGCAGGATCGGATCACGGCGATAGGCCATAAAGGCACAACGGCGGGCGATCTCTACGGTGTTTTCAATCGCCTCTGGCAGATCGGCGAACAGGGTCACCATCTCTTGCTGACTTTTGAAATAGTGTTGCGCCGTTAATCGGCGCCGGGGTTCTTGCTGATCGACATACGCCCCATCGCTGATGCAGATCAGGGCGTCGTGTGCCTCGTACATCTTGGTTTCGGGAAAATAGACGTCATTGGTGGCCACCAACGGCAGCTTCATCGCATAGGCCATTTCCACATGGCCCTGCTCGGTCAGACGCTCTGGTTCGGGTTGGCCTGCTTCACCGGGGTGACGCTGAAGCTCGACGTAAAGGCGGTCGGGAAAGGCCCGCGCCATGCGTCCCAGCAGCGCCTCGGCGGCCGGGCGCTGCCCCGCTTGTAACAGCATCCCCACCGGGCCATTGGGACCACCCGTCAGGCAAATCAGCCCCTCGGCGTGGCGCTCCAGCTCCTCGGGTGTCACCTGCGGAAGCTGCCCCCCCTTGTCCAGATAAAGACAGGAGTTCAGCTTCATCAGGTTTTCATATCCGGCCTCTGACTGCGCCAACAAGACGAGCGGCGCAGGGGCCCGCAGTTTCTCACCCGGTTGGGCCGCAACGTAAACCAGATCAACCTGGCAGCCGATGATCGGCTGGATGCCCGCGCTGCTTGCCGCTATCGAGAATTCGAGCGCAGAAAACATGTTGTTGGTATCGGTGACGGCCACGGCCGGCATGTCGTTTGCCTTGCACATTCCGGGCAGTTTCTTGAGCCGGACCGCCCCTTCGAGGAGCGAATATTCGGTGTGCACGCGCAGGTGAATGAATCGGGGATTTATGCTCATGCTGCACGCTACCCTGTTCTGGTAGAGACGGGAAAGGCGCATTTTTATGCCTACGGCGAAACAACAAACCGTTGCGTGATTGTTCTGGTATTTTTGAAGGTGCTTTCACAACCTGCGATCCGGGCAACAAGGCAAAACCATGATTCAACATGATTAAACTGCAGGCACCTTGCCAAAAATCCGGCAAAACCAACGTAACATGTTGCATTGCAGCGTATGTTTTCCTTGCCAGATCGCGTTTTGCCTTTCTAACCTGAGGACAATAAACGGCCCGCAGATGTTCTACGTCGCATCGAATACCTGCATCACTGGCCACAACAGGGTACCGCGACGGGTTTCAAACATGGACATCTCGTTTCTTCTGAACGGAGAGACCGTGGCATTGTCAGGTGTTTCGCCGACGACAACGCTGCTGGACTGGTTGCGCGAAGATCGGCTTTTGACGGGGACCAAGGAGGGCTGCAACGAAGGCGATTGCGGCGCCTGCACGGTGATGGTGACAGATGGCAGCGGTGCAAAGGCGCTGAACGCCTGCATCCTGTTCCTGCCGCAGTTGCAGGGCAAATCAGTGCGCACAGTCGAAGGCGTCAGCGGCCCGGATGGCGCCCTGCACCCAGTGCAGGAGGCAATGGTCGCCCATCACGGCAGCCAGTGCGGCTTCTGCACGCCGGGCTTTGTCATGTCGATGACCACCGCACATTTGAACGGCGCCACCAATTACGACGATCAACTGGCGGGCAACCTGTGCCGCTGTACCGGATATGCGCCAATCATCCGCGCCGCAGAGGCCGCAGCGGAACAGCCAGTGCCGCAATGGGTCAAGGACGACGCGAGCGCCCCGGCCCCCTCAACACCGCTTATCCCCGAAAGTGCTGATGATCTTGCGACGATTTATGCAGAGCATCCTGATGCTACACTTGTCGCTGGCGCGACAGACGTCGGGTTGTGGGTCACGAAACAACTCCGCGATCTTGACCCAGTGATCTTTCTCAACCGCTGCGAGGATCTGAAGACCATTGAGATCGACGAGAACGAAGTCCGCCTCGGCGCGATGGTCGACATGAATGACATGGGCGCGGCGATCGCCGATCTGCACCCGTCTTACGGCGAAATGATCCGTCGCTATGCCAGCGTACAGGTGCGCAACGCCGCCACGGTTGGTGGCAACATCGCCAACGGCTCTCCGATCGGCGACAACCCCCCAGCGCTGATTGCACTAGGCGCGACGCTACATCTGCGCAAGGGCGATGCGCGACGGTCCCTGCCGCTTCAGGATTTTTTTGTTGCCTATGGCAAACAAGATCGACAGCCAGGAGAATTCGTCGAGGCGGTCAGCTTTCCGCGCCAACCCGATCGGCTGAAATGCTACAAGCTGTCCAAACGGTTCGATCAGGATATCTCGGCAGTCTGCGGCTGTTTCAACGTCACGGTTGCGGACGGCGTCGTGACACAGGCGAAGATCGCGTTTGGCGGCATGGCTGCCACACCCAAGCGCGCCGATGCGGTTGAGGACGCTCTGATCGGCAAATCCTGGACCAAAGAAACCATAAACGCCGCCCAGGCCGGGTTTGACACCGTTTTCACCCCGATGAGCGACATGCGCGCCTCTGCTCGCTATCGGCTCGAAAGCGCACGGGCCATGCTGGCGCGCTATTTCGCCGAGGATCAGGGAGGACCGGTATCGGTTCTGGAGGTCAGCGCATGACTGTTACCTCCTCCCTTCCCCATGACGCCGCGCCTCTGCATGTGACCGGCAGCGCGCGCTATATCGACGACATCCCGACACCGACTGGCACTCTGCATCTGGCGTTCGGCCAGAGCGAGATCGCCCGCGGGCGGATCACCGCAATGGACCTGACCGCCGTGCGCGCCGCCCCCGGTGTTATCGCGGTGCTGACAGCAGATGACCTGCCGTTTGCCAATGACGTCTCCCCTTCGGCCCATGACGAACCGCTGCTGTCAGATGGCACCGTGCATCACGTAGGCCAAGCCATCTTTGCGGTTGTGGCACAAAGCCATCTGGCCGCCCGCAAGGCCGCGCGGCTGGGCAAAGTCAGCTACGAAGAAGAAGAACCGATGCTCAGCATCGAGCAGGCCATGACCGCTGACAGCCGGTTCGAGGACGGTCCACGCATCTATGAAAAAGGCAACGCCGCCACAGCAATCGACTCTGCGCCGCATGTCATCGAAGGCAGCATGGAAATCGGCGGGCAAGAGCATTTCTATCTCGAAGGTCAGGCCGCACTCGCGTTGCCGCAGGAAGGCGGCGACATGCTGGTGCATTCCTCGACCCAGCATCCGACCGAGATTCAGCACAAGGTGGCCGAGGCCATCGGCATTCCGATGCACGGCGTCCGCGTTGAAACCCGCCGCATGGGCGGTGGTTTTGGCGGCAAGGAAAGCCAGGGCAACGCGCTCGCCTGCATTTGTGCGGTTGCCGCCCGGCTGACCGGTAAAGCCTGCAAGATGCGCTATGACCGCGACGATGACATGGTGATCACCGGCAAGCGCCACGATTTCCGCATCACCTATCGTGCGGGGTTTGACGATACCGGCCGCATCAGCGGTGTCGAGTTCATGCAGTACACGCGCGGTGGCTGGGCGCAGGATCTGACGCTGCCGGTTGCCGACCGGGCGATGCTGCATGCGGACAATGCCTATCTGTTGCCAGCAGCGCGGATCGAGAGTCATCGACTGAAAACCAACATGCAAAGCGCCACCGCCTATCGCGGGTTCGGCGGCCCGCAGGGTGTGGTCGGGATCGAGCGGGTCATCGACCACATCGCCCACGAACTCGGGCTGGATCCGGTCGAGGTGCGCAAGCGCAATTACTATGCCGAAGCCCCGAATGTGCATGCTGAAAACACCACGCCCTACGGGCAATTGGTCGAAGATTTCGAACTGCACGGTATGACCGAAGCGTTGCTGAAATCCAGCGACTATGCGGCGCGTCGGGCGGCTGTGGCAGAATGGAACGCCACCCATGACATCATCAAGAAGGGCATCGGGTTTTCGCCGGTGAAATTCGGGATTTCCTTTACCCTGACGCATCTCAACCAGGCGGGTGCGCTGGTGCATGTTTATCAAGATGGCTCTGTCCACCTGAACCACGGCGGCACCGAAATGGGCCAAGGCTTGTTCCAAAAAGTCGCACAAGTGGCGGCGAGCCGGTTCGGTATTCCGCTGGAGATGGTGAAGATCACCGCGACCGATACCGCCAAGGTTCCCAACACCTCGGCCACAGCAGCGTCATCGGGCAGCGATCTGAACGGTATGGCGGTCAAGGCCGCATGCGACACCATCCGCGACCGCATCGCCGAATTCCTGGCCGAGCGGCATCAGGCCGATGCAGGCGCTGTTCGCTTTGTCGATGGGCAGGTGCAGGTGGCGGACGCCGTCTATTCCTTTGCCGAGGTGGTCGGGATGGCCTATGCCGGACGCGTCAGCCTCAGCGCCACAGGGTTCTACAAGACGCCAAAGGTCGAATGGGACCGGATCAAGGGGCATGGGCGACCGTTCTTCTACTTTGCCCATGGTGCGGCGATTACCGAGGTCGCAGTTGATACGCTGACTGGCGAAAACCGCATCCTGCGGGCCGACATCCTGCATGACGCGGGCGCATCGCTGAACCCGGCGCTCGATATCGGGCAGGTCGAAGGCGGCTATGTGCAGGGCGCGGGCTGGTTGACCACCGAAGAACTGGTCTGGGACGACAAGGGACGCCTGCGCACCCATGCGCCCAGCACCTACAAGATCCCCGCCTGTTCCGACCGCCCGGATGTGTTCAACGTCGCACTTTGGGACGGTGAGAACCGCGAAGATACGATCTATCGCTCCAAGGCCGTGGGAGAGCCGCCCTTCATGCTGGGCATCTCGGCCTTTCTCGCCCTCAGCGACGCGGTTGCGTCCTGTGGCGATGCCTATCCGGCACTTGATGCTCCGGCGACGGCAGAACAGGTCTGGTCCGCAATTCAACGGGTGCGTCATGGGGTTTGATCTGCAAGACCTGCACGCCACCGTCGCCGAACATGGCCGCGTGGTACGAGTGGTGATTGCCGCCATACGCGGATCATCCCCGCGCGAAGTGGGGGCTGCGATGCTGGTCTGGGAGATCGGCCAGTCGGGCACCATCGGAGGCGGCACGCTAGAGTACGAAGCGGCTGAGGCCGCGCGAAACCCCACGCGACGGGGTCTAAGCCATCATGCCCTTGGTCCCGATCTGGGCCAGTGCTGTGGCGGTACGGTCAGCTTGTTGACCGAAACCTTCGACGCCGAAACATTGGCCGCACTTGATCCAGAGGTGATCGCGCGCCCTGTTGCAGAAAATGCCGACATGCCCATGGCGGTGCGCCGGATATTGGCACACGCGCGATCACAGGGCATTGCCCCCGCCGCGCAGCTGGTCGATGGCTGGATGATTGAACCGGTTCATGTACCCGCGCGACCTCTGTGGATATGGGGCGCGGGTCATGTTGGTCGGGCACTGGTGCAGGTTTTATCTCCGATGCCCGATCTTGCGATCACCTGGGTGGATACCGCCCCTAATCGCTTTCCTGACGATGTCCCGAACGGCGTAACTGTTGTTCCCGCGGCTAAACCCGCAGAACTGGTTCGCCATGCACCGGACCATGCAGAGCATCTGATCCTGACCTATAGCCACACGCTCGATCTCGACCTCTGCCGCCGGCTGTTGTGCCATGATTTTGCATTTGCAGGATTGATCGGGTCGAAAACCAAATGGGCACGGTTCCGGTCTCGGCTCGCCGCACTCGGCCACCCACCGGACCGCATTGCCGACATCACTTGCCCCATCGGCGATCCGTCATTGGGCAAGCATCCGCAAATGATCGCCGTCGGCGTCGCTGCATCCTTGATGCGGCCCGCCAAAGCAACCCACACCAAAAAGGATGTGAGCGCGTGACAGTTCCCCTTCTGAGTCTTCAGGGCCTGACCAAGGCCTATCCCGGCGTGATCGCCAACAACAACGTGTCCTTTGATATCGGCGTCGGCCAGGTGCATGCCTTGCTCGGTGAAAACGGTGCCGGGAAATCGACACTGGTTAAGATGATCTATGGGCTGGTCAAACCGGACAGCGGCACCATGCTGCTGAACGGTCAGGCCTATGCGCCGCCGGAACCGCGTGCCGCGCGGGCCGATGGGATTGCCATGGTGTTCCAGCACTTCTCGCTGTTTGACGCGTTGAACGTGGCCGAAAACATCGCACTCGGCATGGAAAACCCGCCGCCGATGCGCGACCTCGCGACCCGCATCCGCGAGGTTTCGGAAACCTACGGCCTGCCGCTTGATCCCTTTCGCACAGTGGGGGACCTGTCTGCCGGTGAACGCCAACGAGTCGAGATCATCCGCTGTCTGTTGCAGGACCCCAAATTGCTGATCATGGACGAACCCACCAGCGTGCTTACCCCGCAAGAGGTCGACATCCTGTTTGAAACCCTGCGCAAGCTGAAGTCCGAAGGCACCGCGATCCTATATATCAGTCACAAACTGGAAGAAATCCGCACCCTTTGTGACCATGCAACGGTGCTGCGCCTCGGCGAAAACGTCGGTGAATGCGTTCCTGCAGAGACCAGTGCGCGGGATATGGCCGAACTGATGGTCGGCACCGCGCTGCAAACGCCGGAACGCTCGGGGCGTGATCTGGGCGAGGTGGCGCTGGACATCAGCGGTCTGTCGGTGCCCGCGCCCTCGGATTTTGGTACAGCACTCAAGAATATACACATGACCGTCCGTCAGGGCGAGGTGCTGGGCATCGGTGGGGTCGCAGGCAACGGGCAGGACGAATTGCTGTCCGTGCTGTCGGGCGAGGTCACCACAGCATCGGACGCAGTTAAGCTTAACGGCAAACCGGTAGGTAATCTTGGACCAACGGCACGCCGCAAGCTCGGCCTGTTGACCGCCCCCGAAGAACGCCTTGGCCACGCTGCCGCCCCGGATATGAGCCTGACAGAAAATGCAATGCTCACCGGATCGGTACGCGAAAATCTTGAAAACAACGGCTTTCTGAAATGGCGCGAGGCCGAGAGCTTTGCCAACAAGATCATCGCAGATTTCGATGTGCGCACGCCGGGTCCTGAAAACGCGGCGCGGTCGCTGTCCGGAGGCAACCTGCAGAAGTTCGTGATCGGTCGCGAGGTGTTGCAACGCCCCGAAGTGCTGGTGGTGAACCAGCCGACCTGGGGTGTTGACGCCAGCGCAGCCGCCGCGATCCGCCAATCGATCCTCGATCTCGCAGCAAATGGCGCGGCGGTGGTCTGCATCAGCCAGGATCTGGATGAATTGATGGAGATCAGCGACCGCTTTGCAGCCCTGAACGAAGGCCGGCTGAGCGCCCCGCGCGACACCACCGGTCTGACCATCGACGAAATCGGCCTGATGATGGGCGGCGCACACGGAATGGAGGTGGCCCATGTCTGAGCCAACACACCCCACACAACGGGAGAAAGGCGCATGATCGTTCTGGAAAAACGGCCACAGCCGTCCCGCAACTGGTCCATGGCGACGCCGCTGGTGGCGGTACTTGCCACGATGTTCTTTGGCGGCGTGCTGTTCGCAGTGCTCGGCAAAAACCCCGCCGAAGCGATCCGCACAATCTTTTGGGAACCGCTTTTTGGTGAATTTGCCTTCTACTACCGTCCGCAATTGTTGGTCAAAGGCGCACCATTGGTGTTGATCGCCATCGGATTGTCGCTCGGTTTTCGCGCAGGCATCTGGAACATTGGTGCCGAAGGGCAATACATCATGGGCGCCATTGTCGGCGCCGGTGTCGGGCTGGCCTTTTATCCGTTGGACTCGTTCATTGTGTTTCCGCTGATGGTGATCGGCGGCGCGGTCGGAGGCTGGGCTTGGGCGATGATCCCTGCTCTGCTCAAGGTCAAGTTCGGAACCAACGAGATCCTTGTGTCGCTGATGTTGGTCTATGTGGCCGAGCAACTGCTTGCATCGATGTCGCTGGGCCTATTGAAAAACCCCGAAGGCTTTGGCTTTCCGGGCAGCCGTAACCTGAACGAATATGCCAGCGCCACCAGCTGGATCAATCAGGACGTCGGCATGCACTGGGGCGTTGCCTTTGCCTTTATCGCAGTGATCTTTGCCTATGTTCTGCTGAATCGCCACATGCTGGGCTTTCATATCCGCCTGACCGGAGAAGCCCCGCGCGCAGCACGGTTCGCAGGTGTCAAACCCGCACGGCTGGTCCTGTTTTGCCTTGGCACATCGGGCGCACTGGCCGGGTTGGCCGGTCTGTTCGAAGTCGCAGGGCCCGCCGGGCAAATCAGCATCGATTTCAACATTGGCTACGGCTTTACCGCGATCATCGTCGCCTTTCTTGGCCGCTTGCATCCCGTGGGCATTTTGCTGGCCGGGGGGCTTATGGCGCTGACCTATATCGGTGGGGAAATCGCACAATCCCAACTGGGCCTGCCTGCCGCCGCCATCCAGGTATTTCAGGGCATGCTCCTGTTCTTCCTGCTGGCGCTGGACATTCTGACCAATTACCGCATCCGAGTGCGCAAGAGCGAGGTGGCCTGAAATGGACCTGTCTGCAATCAACCCCGTCCTGCTGATCGCCTCGCTGATGGTCGCAGCCACCCCGATCCTGCTCGCCGGTATCGGTGAATTGGTCGCCGAAAAGTCGGGCGTTCTGAACCTCGGTGTCGAAGGCATGATGATCATCGGCGCGATCAGCGGCTTTGCCGTGGCGGTGGAAACCGGCTCGCCCTTCCTCGGCTTTGTCGCCGCTGCGTTCGGAGGGGCCGCGCTGTCACTGTTGTTCGTCTTTCTGACACAGGTTGCTCTGGCCAATCAGGTTGCGTCGGGCCTCGCCTTGACCCTGTTCGGGCTAGGTGCCAGCGCACTGTTGGGCCAGAACTATGTCGGGATCAAACCACCGCCCACCGGGCAACTGAACATTCCGCTGCTCAGCGATATTCCGGTGATCGGCCCGATTCTGTTCAACCATGATCTTGTGCTCTATCTCGGCATCGCGCTCGTCGCTGCCGTCTGGGCGACGTTGAAGTTCACCCGTGCCGGTCTGATCCTGCGCGCCGTCGGTGAAAGCCACGATGCCGCTCATGCGCTTGGCTACAAGGTCGTGCGCATCCGCATCCTCGCAATCCTGTTCGGTGGCGCCTGCGCCGGGTTGGGCGGCGCCTATATCAGCCTCGTGCGGGTGCCCCAATGGACCGAAGGCATGACCGCAGGTGTGGGCTGGATTGCGCTGGCGCTGGTGGTGTTTGCCAGCTGGAAACCATGGCGTGTCCTGCTGGGCGCCTATCTCTTTGGCGGTATCACAGTTCTTCAGCTCAACCTTCAGGCAGCAGGCGTTGCCATTCCGGTCGAGTATCTGGCAATGTCGCCCTATATCATCACAATCCTTGTGCTGGTGATCCTGTCAAAAGACAAAAGCAACGCACCGGCATCGCTGGGCAAAATTTTCCATGCCTCTCACTGAGCGGCCAACAAAACCAACTTGGGGGAACCTCATGAAACTAACCACACTTCTAGCCAGCGCCGCGATGGTACTGGGGCTGGCATCCGGCGCAATCGCGCAGGACAAGACCAAGGTCGGCTTTATCTATGTCGGACCGATCGGCGATGGCGGCTGGACCTACCACCACGATGTAGGACGTAAAGCGATCGAAGAGAAATTCGGCGACAAGGTCGAAACCGTCTATCAGGAGAGCGTACCCGAAGGCGCCGACGCGGAACGGGCCATTACTCAGATGGCACTAAATGGCGCGGATCTGATCTTTACCACTTCATTCGGATACATGGACCCGACTAACAACGTGGCCAAGAAATTTCCCAATGTGAAATTTGAACACGCCACCGGATATAAAACTGCTCCCAACGTTTCAGTCTATTCGGCACGATTCTACGAAGGCCGCGCTATTCAGGGCCTTATCGCGGGCGAGATGACTGAGACCAACATCGTCGGGTACATCGGGTCATTCCCTATCCCGGAAGTGATCCGAGGCATCAACTCGGCCTATATCCAAGCCAAGAAAGTTAACCCGGATGTCGAGTTCAAAATCATTTGGGCCTACACATGGTTTGACCCTGCCAAGGAAGCTGACGCCGCCAAGGTGCTGATTGAACAAGGCGCCGACGTGATCCTGCAGCATACAGATTCCACGGCCCCGCTGGCGGCGGCAGAAGCCGCAGGAAACGTGATCGGGTTCGGTCAGGCGTCTGACATGTCGGAATACGCCGACGGTCCGCGCGTCAGTTCGATCATCGACGACTGGGCACCTTATTACATCGACCGCACTCAGGCGGTCATGGATGGCACATGGGAAACCGTCAACACCTGGCACGGTATCGACAAAGGCATGGTGGTGATCGGCCAGATTACTGATCGCGTGCCAGCCGAAGTGAAGGCTGAAGCGCTCGCACTGAAAGATTCGATCGAATCTGGTGAGTACCACCCCTTCACCGGCCCCCTGAACAAACAGGACGGCAGCGTCTGGCTCGCCGATGGGGAAGTTGCCGATGATGGCACCCTTGCCGGAATGAATTTCTATGTCGAAGGCATCGAAGGGGACATCCCTCAATAAACACAGCCACCGTCGCTTACTATCAAAGGCCTCGCTTCGGCGGGGCCTTCTTTGTCTGAGTCCCCTCGCAAGCCTGTCGACCACACCAATGCGTTCGCCGCACCCTCAGACAGAACCGAATATTCGAAGAATTAAAGCGCTGTTAACCAAGCCTGCCGATGCTGATGCCCGGAGGGTGCGCGATGCGGTTCGCGATTGCTGCTTTGTTGGTATGCGTGGTTTGCGCACCTCAGGTTCAGGCCGGAGCGTGGCTGCGCGAGCACAAGAAAGCGTTCCTGTCCTTCGGATCAACCATCCGGGGCAACAAGACGACGTTGCCCGACTATGAAACCAAATTCTACGCCGAATACGGGCTGTTGCCCCGCATTACGCTTGGGTTCGATCTCAATGACGTGCGGGCCAAATCCGCCCACGCATTGCTGTTCGCCCGCTTCCCGATTGGCAACGCCGACAATCGCACCCGATATGCCGTGGAACTGGGGCTGGGCAAACATCGTTACCAGATGCAATGGGCTCCGATGTACAAGGCCGCGCTTGCAGCAGGTCGCGGATTTGAAAGCCGTTGGGGCAATGGCTGGATGGGAGCTGAGTTCGCTTACGAGGTCCGCTCCGCCTTACCTAACCCTACGATCAAACTTGATCTCGTGGCCGGTCTGTCCTCTGGGCCACGCATCCGTCCACTGATCAAACTTGAAACCGCCTATATGGCGGGTCAGCCGTTTGGCTGGGCGCTGACGCCGGGCATAATGTTTGATGTGAAGGAGAGCACCTGGGTCCTCGGGATCGAAGGCCGCTCAACCACGCAGAAAACGATCGGCATAACCTTCAACATCTGGCGCAACTTCTGATCCGGCACATGACAATTGCGTTGCAAACTGCAACGCATATGCTGGCATCATGACCAACCCGATCCGTCCAACCGATAACGACGCCCGTGCCCTCGCTGAAACACTATTGCAGACAGCCCGCACAGCCTCCTTGGCGGTGCTGACCTCTCACGGCGGACCACTTGTGACCCGCATCGCATTCGGCCGCACACCTGATGACCAGCCGCTGACATTGGTTTCCGACCTCTCGGCCCATACCGCTGCGTTGCGCTCTGACCCGCGCTGCTCACTGCTGGTGGGTGACGTCACCGGCAAGGGTGATCCCCTGAACCAGCCGCGCCTGACGCTTGAGGCCACCGCCAGTTTTCTCGACCGTGCCTCACCCCGACACGAAGAATTGGCCGCGCATTACCTGCGCGACCATCCCAAATCCAAGCTCTATATCGGCTTTGCCGACTTTTCGTTTGTGCTCTTCACCATCAAGATCGGCCACCTCAACGGTGGCTTTGGCAAGGCGTTCACTCTGACCCCGGCCGACCTTGGTTGCGATGCCGGATGAACAGACACCAAACGAAACCCGCTATCTGTCCATGCGCGCTATGAGAGAGACTTCACCCCGAACCGCAGATGGCCAAACAAGCGTCGCCTGATCACCATCCGCCCCCTGTTCAGAGCGAACATAGGGCGAAACATAGAGCACACCGCCCGCCGCGTTAAGGATGGGCCCCTGTGCAACGATCGAATCGACCGATAGCAGACGCCCGCCAAACGGGAGATCGTCATCAACGCCCACATTCCACGCTTGGGCGACGCTCCCCGCCGCGTGACTTATCCGAAGCGGGTTGGCCGCCTGTTTGTCGATCCCGTGAAAGGCATTGGCATCAAATGTCAGTTTTTTGGTCAGTGTGAAATCCAGGTCGGAGAAGCTGGTGTCCACCCGTTCGACCCGGTCGATATTGCCATTGATGCTGTGAAACCGATTGCCGCTGATCGTGACGCCGTTCAGGAAATGCCCGCTGCCATGTGGTTTAACGACGATAAAGCTGAACCACGGCGCAACGTTGCCACACAGCATGATATTGTCGGTGATACACATCGCGGCAAACGAAAACCCGCTGACGAAATCCGGCTCGGGATCACGCTCGTTCGTCCATTCGATCGTGCAGTTGTCAACATAATTGCCCGTGATGGTCGCGTTGCAATAATTGTCCGCAATCACCAAGCCTGCGGTGCGCACACCTGCGCTCGTCCCGTCACCCTGAAAGAAGTGGTTGCCCAAAACCACGCTGTTTGAGCCTCCCAACAAGGCAAAATGCTTGAAACGCGTCGACCGGTTATTTCGCAGCTTGGCATCGTTGCCATTGACGTTCAGCGCAATAGAGGTGCGATCAGGCACATCCTCGGAATCTTCGGATGACAGGAACTGACATCTGTCGACCAGAATACCCTGACATCCCGTTCCAATCGACGTCACGCCCCGATCCTTTGGGCGACTGATGAAACAGTCACGCAGGTGAAACGCCTTGCCCGTCGGAGACAGACGGATACCACTCGCATACCGGCCGCACTGAAACTCGATATCACTCAGGACGAACTTGCTCAGCCCGGCGAACCCGCTGAAATCCATCATGTAATTAAACTCGGTAAAGGTATAGTTTTGCGTTCCCTGCGCATCATAGAGCGACGCGCTCAGGGTCAGTTCTCCGGCCTCGACATTCTTGGACCGCACATAAATCTCTCGACCGACCCCATTGCCTTCTACCAGTGCACCCACCGCGACGTTGGCGATGTTCACCACGTCGGTCAGCGTACTTGCATTTTCGGTGGAATAGGTGGCCTCGGATGTGACGACCTCCGTATCCCAGGCCGAACCGCTGGCTGCATCGAACTGGCCGTTACGGATTACTCGACGGGTCGCATAGCTGGTCTTGTTCGGCACCACCGCCTGCATGTCCAGCGGCTTGGTCACGGTGACTTTGCGGCCGCACATGTCCAGAGAGTCATGATCGGTATTGTTCAAGAGCGCCTGAAATGCCTTGCCAAATGCCAGTTCCTCGTCGTCAAACGCATCGATATACGTCGGCAGATCATAGCTCTTGGTCAGCAAGAGCATCTTGTCCGACGGCATTGTGACGGTTCCTTCAAACGCCACCGGCGCGTTCAACGTCACGTCTTCGGCCAAGTGATACACGCCACGCGGCACTAGGATTTCCCGACCCTGCGCCGCGGCATCCGCCGCAATAAAGGCTGCGGAGTCGTCTGTGACCCCATCTCCGATAGCCCCATAGTCACGCACATCCACGATGCTGATCATGTCGCGCAAAAAGAAACGGGTGACATCCTCGATCTCGATATCATCGATCCGCACCACGCCACCATTGGCGCCTGTCAGGTCGAGCCCGAAATGCCCATAGATCGCCTGCGAGCCCCACGGCATGTCAACACCACCACGCGCACCCGGTCCGACGATGGCCGCCACTTCAACGACATCACCATAGGTCGCCAGAGTCACTGTCGGGCCAACCTCTATCTTGTCGTTGATATGGGTGCCACCAGCCCCACCAGCCCAACCGGCGATCCGGACAGAGGGCAACGCGCCCGCAATCGCCTTGATTCGGGCGCGGATCTGCAAGTAGCAGCCGGGCAAGAGCGGGGTCTCTGCCTTATAGCGCAGCTTTTGTTCAGAGTTGACTTTCTGCAATTCCAGACATCCGCCGAAATCCTGATCCGCCGCGACCAGCGCGGCGTTGGTGGCCCCTTCATACGTGTCCGACCCCGGCGTTCCATTGCCGCTAGACCACATGTCCAGCCCGTTGCGGAACGCAGGCGGCATCAACAGTACACCATCGGTAATTGCCTTGTTCATCCAAATCCCTTTCCCATTGACCGCCACCCGACGCATCACGCAGGACAGCAAAATCCATCGGGTCCGGACTATTCCCGGACGCGCAGAAAAGGCTCTATTGAAGAACGGTAAAGACTGGCTCACACCACCGTCACGGTGCCCCATTTGGATGGGCGGCGTCAGACCGTGCCTTCCGGCACCGTCACTATCTGCACAGCATTGATTTTCCAGCGGCCTTCCAGATTCACCATCTGGTAATCAAGAACATGCGCTTGGCCCGCCGCGTCGGTGATCCGAACCTTCTGCCACAGGTTTCCGGCGACGTCGCGCAATTCGAGATATTGTACTTCAGCGGGCCGCCAGACCATCGGAAAACCGCCTCGCACCATTGCGCCAAAATTCTCGGGGGTTTCAAAAACGCGACGGATACCGGGGCTGGCATAAGAAAATGCACGGTCAATATCATTGTCCAGAAACGCTTCGATCTGGGCGTCAATCGTACCGATGACTTCAGCACTTTGTGCTGAAACCGGACCGCTCAAACCGATGCACATCACAATGCTTAAAATCACTTGGCGCATGACGCTCCCCCATTGTCATCGGTTGGGAGGTAGCGCGCCGATTCTCTCGGTCAATGCTTAGCGGATGTGCATCTTCACACGGCCCGGCGTCTGCATCGCCACGATACGAGCACACAACGCACACCAAGCAAACTTGGCCAACCGCGACCGAAACACATCACTGATCATCTGCACAACCACAACGGACGACACATAACGTGCCGTCCTGTTTGCGATTGCCAAAACCATGCGTCCGGTATCAGGCCAGTTCGCCAGCCAGCGCTTTGTCGATCAGCGCCACGGTCTCATCGACTCCATACAGTGCGATGAAGCCCCCGAACCGCGGCCCTTGGCTTGCACCCAACAGCACCTCGTAGAGTGCCGTGAACCAGCCGCGCAGAGGATCGAATCGATCCCGTCCCACCGCGTAGACGATGGATTGGAGCGCTTCGTCATCAATGCGCCCGTCATAGGCCGCGAGCTGCGCGCGCAGTTCAAGCAACGCGTCGCGTTCAGCCTCAGTGGCCGCGCGATACGTCCGTGTCGGCTTGACGAAATCATTGAAATATTTGACCGCATAACCCGCCGCCGCATCCAGATCCGGGTGGCTCTCGGCAGTCGCCTCAGGGGCATAACGCCGGATAAAGCCCCACAGCTGATCTTTGTCCTCCGCCCCCGACACGGATGCCAGATTTAGCAGCATGGAAAACGGTACGATCAGCGTCGAAACAGGCACATTGCCGCCGTGGATATGCCAGACTGGGTTGTTGACCTGCGCCTTCGCATCCTGCCCCGGATAGGCCCGCAACTGTTGGTGGTACTCATCCATTGCCTTGGGGATCACGTCAAAATACATCCGCTTGGCGGTCTTGGGCTTCTGATACATGAAATACGACAGGCTCTCAGTGCTGGCATATGTCAGCCACTCGTCGATCGTCAGCCCGTTGCCGCTCGATTTGGAAATCTTCTGCCCGTTCTCATCCAGAAACAACTCGTAGGTGAAATGCTCGGGCTTGTGTCCACCAAGAATCTGACAAATCCGATCATAGATCGGCGTGTTGGTGCTGTGATCCTTGCCATACATCTCAAAATCGACATCCAAGGCCGCCCAGCGTGCGCCAAAGTCAGGCTTCCACTGCAATTTTACGTTGCCGCCTGTCACCGGCAGCGTCATCTCTTCACCATCTTCGGTGTCAAAGGTGATGGTGCCGTTCACCGCATCCACATGCTTCATCGGCACATACATCACCCGTCCGCTCTCCGGGTGGATCGGCAGGAAAATCGAGTAGGTCTGACGCCGTTCCTCGCGCAGCGATTTCAGCATAACCGCCATGATGTCGTCATAGCGTTCAGCAGCGCGCAACAAGATCGCGTCAAACTGCCCCGATCGATAGTACTCGGTGGCGCTGATGAACTCATAATCGAACCCAAACGTATCCAAGAATCGACGCAGCATCGCGTTGTTATGCGCACCAAAGCTGTCATATTCCTCGAACGGATCGGGCACGCTGGTCAGGGGGCGCTGCAAATGCTGCTGCAACCGCTCCGGATTGGGCACGTTGCCCGGCACCTTGCGCATCCCGTCCAGATCGTCAGAGAAACAGATCAACCGTGTCGGAATATCGCTGATCGCCTCAAACGCCCGGCGGATCATTGTCGTGCGGGCGACCTCGCCAAAGGTACCGATATGGGGCAGCCCCGAAGGTCCGTAGCCGGTCTCGAACAGCACATGGCCCTTCTCCGGCGGCGCCTTCTGATAGCGTTTCACCAGCTTGCGGGCTTCCTCAAAGGGCCAGGCTTTGGACGCCAGTGCAGCTTCGCGCAATTCAGACATGAGACACTCCGAAAACAGGGGCCGCGCACCCCGCGCGGCAGTGCTGCACTCCCTATTGCTCTGTCGGGGTCCCGTCAACATGGCGTGCGCGAACCTGCTGCGGTGTGCGGTTGACACTGGCTATTGTGCTGTTAGCCCCTGCTCAATATTCTGGCTCAATCACCGCCTGACCCAAAAGGAAGCCCCGCAGTGCAAGATTCTCCGTCCAGCCAACTCAGCCCGCAGGATTGCCTTGTCGCGCTGATGATCGCGGTCTCCGCTTCCGACGAAAACCTGCGCACATCGGAACTGGTCAAGATCCAGTCCTCGATCAACATGCTCCCGGTGTTTGCCGACTATGATATCGACCGCCTCAAGGAAACCGCACAAGTGGTGTTTGATCTGTTTGAGCAAGAAGATGGGCTTGACGCGCTCTTTGGCCTTATTCGCGACAACCTCCCCGAGCGGTTGTTTGAAACAGCCTATGCGTTGGCCTGCGATGTCGCAGCGGCAGACGGCACGTTACACGAGCCGGAACTGCGTTTGCTCGAAGAAATTCGGTATGAACTCAACATCGACCGGCTTCATGCTGCTGCAATCGAGCGTGGGTCCCGCGCCCGTCACTTGACCTGACGCGGTCGTTGGGTGTCAGCACATCAGCGCAAATCCGCTCTCACGACCCGTAGATCGCGCCCCAGCGTTCGATCAATTGCTGCTGCAATGTCTTGGCCCGCCGGTTCCAACTGCGCGCGCCCTTAGGCCGTTCGCGGTCCGCGCGCGCGATCTGGCTTCGCGCCCGCGTATCGGCGGCAAAGATCGCAAAGGCCAGCTCGGTGCCATCCGCCGCCGTCATGTATCCGCCCAGCCCCGACACAAAGTTCAGCGTGCCGGTCTTGGCGTTCACGGTGATCGGATGCGCGTTGTTCGGGCGGCCGCTGGCATCACGCAGCCCAAAGGGTTTTAACAACGGACGCAGCGCATCGTCCTTGCGGGCGCGCACCAACGCAGCGACCAGATCCTGCGGCGTCATGCGCGAGGCTTCGCCCAAACCCGAGTGATCCACCAATTGTGTGCCGGACATGCCGAACCGTTCCGCCGCCCACCGGCTCATCGCCGCCGCTGAAGCTTGCAACGAGTCAGGCTTGCCGCCCCGTGCCACTGTCGCGGTCATTCCGACCATCTCGGCCGTGAGGTTCGTAGAGTATTTCAGCATTGCCTTAACGATCGCGACCAGTTGATCGCTCTCATGGATCGCCAGCACCTCGGTGCTCTGCGGCAATCCACCAGTCAGCTTTGCGGCTGGCAGCACTATCCCCTGCGCCCTTGCCATCGTGCGGAACACGTCTCCGGCATAAAGACCCGGACGCCGCACCGGAAGCCAACGGGCACCGCCGCCGCCCAATGCCCCGCGTGCAACGGTCCATTGGTCAACGCTGCCAGCATCCTCGTACGTGTAAACCGGCAGGCTGCGCGACACAACCTTCATCTGCGCCATCGCGACCTCGGGTCGGTAGCGCTCGGTACGGGCATCCATCGCTACGCGATAGGTTTTCCCCGACGCCCGCCATTCAAAATGCACGCGGTTGAAATTCAATGCGATACCGCTCACTGCCGGGCTGTATCCAACGTGGTCCGGCTGGCCGGGATCAATAGTATTCACAAAGGGCAGTTCACCTTCGTAGACCTTGAAGGCCCCGCGCACCTCGCGAATACCGGCAGCTTTCAGCTCTGCCGCCAAGGCAGCCAGATCATCGGTTGTCAGGATCGGATCGCCACCACCCGCGAGGATCAGATCACCCTGCAACACGCCATTGTTGACAGGTCCCGTTGCCAGCAACCGCGTCTTGAAACGATACTCCGGCCCCAGCGTTTCCAGCGCATACAGTGCGGTAAGTGCCTTGGCCACGCTGGCCGGTGGCAAGCCCGTGGTGCCGTCGGCGGCCTCCAGTTCAAGCCCGGTCTGAACATCAGCAACCGCACAGACCACTGCCCCGCTCAGCCCGAACCGAGCAATCAGCGCCTCAATGCCACCTCCGGCCTTGCGCGCAAAATCAGCACTTCGCGCGCGTGGGCGCAAAGACGTTTCTGGCGGCGCAGCCTGCACAACCCCCGGCACCAAAAGCGCCCCAAGGCCACCGAGAACAAAGCGTCGGGTTCTGTCTGTTTTCATCCGCATGTCGCGTTGCATTGCCTGATCATGTCTTGTTTCGCGCCGGCACCTCGGTTCAGTTGCCAGACAACCGGACATCTACGACAGTAAACCCCGTTCAACCGGGAAGACAAGCGCCAACCCAAGGGCAAATGACGGGTTCATATCGCCCCTACCGCCCTTTGATACGCTGCATCACATCCAACAGCGAGCGCTCCAGCAGCAAGCACCTAGGCAAATGACCTCGTAACAGCACGTTAACTTTGGCGCTGCGCGCGGATCGCGGTCGAGCTCAGGTCAACCATTGGAACATTCACAAAGCACCAGGCCGGTGCACGCGCATGAACTAACGACTGGCTTGCCCCCCCGCTGATCCGATACCGCCGGTAGATACGCGCGGCCGGCGACATCCGCGCTGATATCCGGTCACCAGGACGCGCCAGAACTCCCAGCGGCACGGTCTGCATGATGTCTTCCCAGTCCTGCCATCGGTGGAACTGGGCCAGATTGTCCGCCCCCATCAGCCAGACAAAACGAACACCGGGATAAAGCGACCGCAGACGCGCCACTGTATCCGCTGTCGCCCTCGTCCCCAGCCGCGCCTCGATATCGGTGACGGTCACGCGAGGATGGTCCATGATCTTGCGCGCGGCCTGCAATCGCACATCCATCGGTGCAGGCCCTCGCGCCTTGAGCAAATTGCCCGGAGACACCAACCACCAGACCCGGTCGAGCCCGAACCGCTTCAACGCCTCGCGGGTGACATGCACATGACCGGCATGAGGCGGATCAAACGACCCGCCAAACAGCCCGACACTCTGGCCCGTTCGGGCCTGGGGAAACTCACTGCGCATTGGTGCAGAGATGGTCGCAAAACCGGCGGAGTGTCAAACAGAAGCCCGCCCAACCCGCAAACATCGGCCAGCACATCAGACCTTGCTCACTGGGATGGAGCTGATCGGCAGCAATCAACGACGAGCATTTCGCCAGCCGAGCGGGCGATTGCGCTTGGCACGCCGACTGTCTAAGTAGGCCCAACCCTATTTCCGACGCGGAGTTCTGACATGGCTGCCTATCAATACGTCTATCACATGCAAGGGGTCTCCAAGACCTATCCCGGCGGCAAGAAGTGCTTTGAAAACATCCACCTGAATTTTCTGCCCGGCGTGAAAATCGGCGTTGTTGGCGTCAACGGTGCGGGTAAATCGACTCTGATGAAAATCATGGCCGGTCTCGACACGGATTTTACCGGCGAAGCATGGTCCGCCGAGGGGGCCAAGGTCGGCTACCTCCCGCAGGAACCGCAGCTCGACGAAACTCTATCGGTGCGCGAAAATGTCATGCTGGGCGTCGCGCCGAAAAAGGCGATCCTCGACCGCTACAACGAACTCGCGATGAACTACAGCGATGAAACCGCTGACGAGATGGCCGAGCTGCAAGACAAGATCGACGCCGAAAACCTCTGGGATCTCGACAGCCAGATCGACGTGTCGATGGAGGCCCTGCGCTGCCCACCGGACGATGCTGAAATCGCCAACCTCTCCGGCGGTGAAAAACGCCGCGTCGCGCTCTGCAAACTGCTGCTGCAAGCGCCCGACATGCTGCTGCTCGACGAACCGACCAACCACCTCGACGCAGAAACCATCGCCTGGCTTCAACAACACCTGATCGATTACAAAGGCACCATCCTGATCGTCACCCACGACCGCTATTTCCTTGACGATATCACCGGCTGGATCCTCGAACTCGACCGAGGCCGCGGCATCCCCTACGAAGGCAACTACTCTGCCTGGCTGGAACAAAAGGCCAAACGCCTCGAACAGGAAGCCCGCGAAGACAAGTCCAAGCAGAAAACGCTGGAACGC
Source organism: Sedimentitalea sp. (assembly GCF_039973035.1). Classification (NCBI taxonomy): domain Bacteria; kingdom Pseudomonadati; phylum Pseudomonadota; class Alphaproteobacteria; order Rhodobacterales; family Paracoccaceae; genus Sedimentitalea; species Sedimentitalea sp. The sequence goes on along the minus strand of NZ_JBDWLR010000088.1, from coordinate 1,358 downwards.
GAACTGGAATGGATGCGCCAAGGTGCCAAGGCCCGGCAGGCGAAATCCAAGGCCCGGATCAACGCCTACAACGACCTCGCCGAACAATCCGAACGCGAAAAGCTCTCGCGCGCCCAGATCGTCATTCCCAACGGCCCGCGCCTTGGCTCCAAGGTGATCGAAGTTGCCGGTCTCGCCAAGCACATGGGCGACAAACAGCTGATCGAAGGGCTTGACTTCTCGCTCCCCCCCGGCGGCATCGTCGGCGTCATCGGCCCGAACGGCGCGGGTAAATCGACGCTGTTCAAGATGCTGACCGGACAGGAAAAACCCGACGCGGGCAGCATCGAATACGGCGATACCGTCGATCTGAGCTATGTCGATCAAAGCCGCGACGACCTGCAGCCTGACGCCACCGTGTGGGAAGCCATCACCGGTGGTGCAGAAATCATCGAACTCGGCGACGCGCAGGTCAATTCCCGCGCCTATTGTTCGTCGTTCAACTTCAAGGGCGGCGATCAGCAGAAAAAGGTCGGCCTGCTATCCGGCGGCGAACGCAACCGCGTCCACATGGCGCGTCTGTTGAAAGAAGGCGGCAACGTCCTGCTGCTCGACGAACCCACCAACGACCTTGACGTCGAAACCCTCCGCGCGCTCGAAGACGCCCTCGTCGACTTCGCCGGCTGCGCCGTGGTCATCTCCCACGACCGCTTTTTCCTCGACCGCATCTGTACGCATATTTTGGCCTTTGAAGGCGACGCGCATGTGGAATGGTTTGAGGGGAACTTCGAGGATTACGAAGAAGACAAGAAGCGGCGACTTGGAGACACCGAGCCGACGCGCATGAAATTCAAGAAGTTCACGCGCTGAGGCGCGTGACTTTGCGAGGGTTCGGCACATGCGCGAAAGCGTTTGCAAAATAATTGCGGGCGCACACTTTCGAGAATTTTGTTATAGTGGGGTAGATGTATACTGTAATAGTAGATGAATCTGGTGACACTGGGCTAGAGAATGTCTGTGCTGACCCGAGTAACGGTCCTTCTCAATATTTCTGTAAGTGTGCAACTTTTTATAGAGATGAGAACTCAGCATCCATAGAAAGCGCATTGCATGAACTTGTAAACTACAAGGGCCTCATTCGCGCGAACAAGATGAGTCATTTCGAGAGAATTCGAGCATGCAACGAACTATCAAAACTCCCGATTGGAATGGTTGGGGTGATTTCAAATAAGCTTAGTTGTTCCATCCCGGATGATCACATAGATCCTCGCCGATCTGCCCTTTTCATGGCAAGATCGGTTTTGGGTGACATTCGGGAGAACGCTCAATGCTGATCCAACTTCATAGCCAGGCGACGACGACACCCAAGAGACGGGCGG
>NZ_JBDWLR010000087.1:0-41179 GCF_039973035.1 Sedimentitalea sp. | reverse complement strand
GACCAAGGATGAAGGTGGCCGTCACACGCCGTTCTTCGCCAACTACCGTCCGCAGTTCTACTTCCGGACCACGGATGTGACCGGCACGGTTGAACTGGCAGAAGGCACCGAGATGGTCATGCCTGGCGACAACGTGTCGTTCGGCGTCGAACTGATCGCCCCGATCGCCATGGAACAAGGCCTCCGCTTCGCCATCCGCGAAGGCGGCCGCACCGTCGGCGCCGGCGTCGTATCCAAAATCCTCGACTAAGCACTTGAGGATTGGTTCGGGGCAGGATATGCGCCCCGGATCAGACAGAAGATTTGACCTATGGGCGGGATTCTTTCCCGCCCTTCGGGTTCGAAGAGGGCCGGTGGAATGAGCTATTGGTCGTCCTATCAACTCCAAAGCCTTGAAAGGCTGACGAAATGCAAAGCCAAAACATTCGCATTCGGCTGAAAGCTTTCGATTACCGTGTCCTGGATGCCAGCACGCAGGAAATCGTGAACACAGCCAAGCGGACGGGCGCCAACGTACGTGGCCCGATCCCGCTGCCCAACAAGATCGAGAAGTTCACCGTTCTGCGTGGACCTCACGTCGACAAGAAATCCCGTGACCAGTTCGAAATCCGCACGCACAAGCGTCTGCTGGATATCGTTGATCCGACCCCCCAGACCGTGGACGCGCTGATGAAGCTCGACCTCGCCGCTGGTGTGGACGTCGAGATCAAACTGCAATCGTAATCGGAGGGTAATGAATATGCGCTCTGGTATTATCGCAAAGAAAGTCGGCATGACCCGGCTGTTCATGGAAGACGGCAAGCAGATCCCTGTGACCGTTTTGCAATTGGACGGTCTGCAGGTCGTGGCGCAACGCACCAACGACAAGGACGGCTATTCGGCTGTTCAGCTGGGTGCCGGTTCGGCCAAGGTCAAACGCACAAGCCAAGCGATGCGTGGGCACTTTGCTGCGGCAAAAGTGGAACCCAAGCGTAAGGTCGCCGAGTTCCGTGTGTCTGAGGACAACCTGATTGGCGTCGGCGAAGAAATCTCTGCCGAGCATTTTCTGGAAGGTCAGAAAGTGGACGTCAGCGGCACTTCGATCGGTAAAGGTTTTGCCGGTGCGATGAAGCGTCACAACTTTGGTGGTCTGCGCGCTACTCACGGTGTGTCGATCAGCCACCGTTCGCACGGCTCGACTGGCCAGTGTCAGGACCCCGGCAAGGTGTTCAAAGGCAAGAAGATGGCCGGCCACATGGGCGCTGCCCGCGTGACCACTCAGAACCTCATGGTCGTCAAGACTGACGCCGATCGTGGCCTGGTGTTCATCAAGGGTGCCGTTCCTGGCTCCAAAGGTGGCTGGGTAACAGTCAAGGACGCCGTGAAAAAGAAGCTGCCTGATGGCGTGCCGTTCCCGGCCGGTCTGAAGACAGCCGCAACCGAAGCACCCGCAGAAGAAGCGCCTGCGGAAGGTGGTGAAGCATGAAACTTGATGTGATCAAACTCGACGGCGGCAAGGCCGGCGACATCGAGCTGGATGCCGCACTGTTCGGACTGGAGCCGCGTGCGGACATTCTGCACCGTGTGGTTCGCTGGCAGCGCAACAATGCGCAGGCCGGTACTCACAAGGTCAAGACACGGTCCGAAGTGAGCTATTCGACCAAGAAGATCTATCGTCAGAAGGGTACCGGCGGCGCACGTCACGGTGCACGGTCTGCACCGATCTTCCGTGGTGGTGGCGTCTACAAAGGCCCGGTTGTCCGTAGCCATGGTCACGAATTGACCAAGAAGTTCCGCAAGCTGGGTCTTCGTCACGCGCTGTCTGCCAAAATGGCAGCGGGTGAGCTGGTGATCATTGATGAGGCCGCCGCAGAAGGCAAAACCTCTGTGCTCGCCAAGATGGTCAAGGACCTTGGCTGGAAACGGGCGCTGATCATTGATGGCTCTGCCGTCAACGAAGGGTTTGCCAAAGCCGCGCGCAATATCGAAGGGCTGGATATCCTGCCGTCGATGGGCGCAAACGTTTACGACATCCTCAAGCGTGACACTCTGGTGATCACAAAGGCGGGTGTAGAGGCACTGGAGGCTCGTCTGAAATGAGCGCGAAGGCAGAACATTACGATGTGATCCGCAAGCCGGTCATCACCGAAAAGGCCACCATGGCGTCCGAAAATGGCGCAGTGGTGTTCGAAGTAGCGATGGACAGCAACAAACCGCAGATCAAAGAAGCCGTTGAATCCCTGTTCGGCGTCAAGGTGAAGGCGGTCAACACCACCATCACCAAAGGTAAATCCAAGCGTTTCCGCGGCCAGTTGGGCAAGCGGAAAGACGTTAAAAAAGCCTATGTGACCCTCGAAGAGGGCAACACGATCGACGTGTCCACCGGACTCTGATCTGATCGGAAAGCATTGATGAAAGGCCCCTGCGAAGGCGGGGGCCTTTTTCTTTTTTTTGGTATCGTCGTGCGGGATGGTGCACATTTCCCGGTTTGAATGTAGCGACCAGAGGTTTCGTAACCTCTTGTTTCAGGGCTATCGACCGTATCGGGTGAAAGCGCGTGGATCACGAGCCCGGTCGCACAGAGAATACCAACGGGAGAACCGCGAGGTCCTTACGTCTCAGCGGTGAAAACCGTGAGACTTTCGGTCAAGGCCGATCACAGCGGGCAACTTCACAATAGACGAAGATACAAGGCCAGCGGCTCTGTCGACACGCCGCAGGCATCTGTTTGCTTGGTTGCTTTGGTCCCGATAGCTTTACAGCGGAACGTCGTCGTAGCTGCGAGCGAGGCCAGCCGTGGTTTCCTTGAGAGTCGTTCCTGCCACCTCTGAAATCTTTTCGCATATGCGAGTCGTTTGGGCGGTATATTGTTCAACGGCGTCCTTAAAGAACTCGGATTGAACCTGCATGATATCCGCGGGCGTTTTGCAGTTAAGCAGGGCTTGCTGAGTTTCCTGATCTTTTTGCAACCGATCCGTGACAAAGCGGGCGCTGTCGTTCAACAGTTCCACCCAGGCTTCCATGACTTTGGGATTGGCCCCCATCATGACCTGAGTCATGTCAATCGCGCCTGTGTCCGCTTTCTGATCCTTTGATTTCGTTCTGGGCATGATGCTTGTCCTTTATGCTGGGCGCGTCGTATTGCGCCAAATACAGTGGTTTCCTAGCATGCTGGATGGGGGTGAGACCTTGATCTGGATCGTGCGATCATCAATTTTCGCCAATGTTCCCTCAAAAAGGCAGCTGTATTCTTGGTGAGTCGGGGCGTGTTAAGCGCCTTCGCGACAGACAGAAGACGTCCTTTGGTGACGAAGCGCTTGACCCCCGTGCGGCTCTCTAATAACAGACACCATCCGCGCCGCCCCGGATTCGTCCGGGGCGGGCGTTATTTTGCCATCAGGCAATGCAATCGAGGACCTTCGGGGCCTTACACCACTGGCACCTACGGGGGCCTCAAACATAGCGGCGGGTAAACTCGCTGCACTGCTAAACGGAAGACAGAAAGCATGGCACTCAAGTCGTATAAGCCGACGACGCCGGGCCAGCGTGGGCTGGTGCTGATCGACCGTTCGGAGCTGTACAAAGGACGTCCGGTCAAATCCCTCACACAGGGTTTGACCAAGTCGGGCGGCCGGAACAACACCGGGCGGATTACAATGCGTCGTACGGGCGGTGGGGCAAAACGCCTTTATCGTATCGTAGATTTCAAACGCAATAAACTGGACGTGGCGGCCACCGTCGAACGGATCGAATATGACCCGAACCGGACCGCCTTTATCGCCCTAGTCAACTATGCCGATGGTGAGCGCGCCTATATTCTGGCGCCGCAGCGTCTGGCGGTTGGTGATCAGGTGATCGCGTCCGCAAAAGCCGATATCAAGCCGGGCAACGCGATGCCGTTCTCAGGCATGCCGATCGGTACAATCGTGCACAACATCGAGATGAAGCCTGGCAAAGGCGGTCAGATCGCGCGCGCGGCTGGCACCTATGCCCAGTTCGTCGGTCGTGATGGCGGCTATGCTCAGGTACGTCTGAGCAGCGGTGAACTGCGCCTGATCCGTCAGGAATGCATGGCCACAGTCGGTGCCGTGTCGAACCCCGACAACAGCAACCAGAACTTTGGTAAAGCTGGCCGTATGCGTCACAAGGGCATCCGCCCCTCTGTGCGTGGTGTTGTCATGAACCCGATCGATCACCCGCATGGTGGTGGTGAAGGCCGGACATCCGGTGGTCGTCACCCGGTAACGCCATGGGGCAAGCCGACAAAGGGTGCAAAAACCCGCAACAAGAACAAAGCGTCCAGCAAGCTGATCATCCGCTCGCGGCACGCCAAGAAGAAGGGACGCTAATAGATGTCTCGCTCTGTTTGGAAAGGTCCTTTTGTCGACGCATATGTGTTGAAAAAGGCCGAAGCGGCCCGCGATAGCGGTCGCAACGAAGTCATCAAAATCTGGTCGCGCCGCTCGACGATCCTGCCCCAGTTCGTGGGTCTGACGTTTGGCGTCTACAACGGCAAGAAACATATCCCAGTCAACGTCAGCGAAGACATGATCGGTCAGAAGTTCGGTGAATATTCCCCGACTCGTACCTATTACGGTCATGCCGCCGACAAGAAAGCGAAGCGGAAGTAAGTCATGGGCAAGGAAAAGAACCCCCGCCGCGTGGCAGACAACGAAGCAATGGCAAAACTGCGCATGCTCCGTACCAGCCCGCAGAAACTGAACCTGGTCGCAGGCATGATCCGTGGCAAGAAAGTTGATCGTGCATTGACCGATCTGACTTTCAGCAACAAGCGGATCGCCGAGGACGTGAAGAAATGCCTTCAGTCCGCGATTGCCAACGCCGAGAACAACCACAACCTAGACGTCGATGAACTGATCGTCGCCGAGGCCTATGTGGGCAAGAACATGACGCTGAAGCGCGGACGCCCCCGGGCCCGTGGACGTTTCGGCAAAATCATGAAGCCGTTCTCGGAACTGACCATCAAAGTGCGCCAAGTTGAGGAGCAAGCCTAATGGGTAACAAAGTCAATCCGATTGGCATGCGCCTGCAGGTGAACCGCACCTGGGACAGCCGCTGGTACGCTGACACCAAGGACTACGGTGATCTTCTGCTCGAAGACCTGAAAATCCGCGAGTTCATCAAAGAAGAGTGCAAGCAGGCCGGCATCAGCCGTGTGATCATCGAGCGTCCGCACAAGAAGTGCCGCGTCACGATCCACACAGCACGCCCCGGCGTCATCATTGGCAAGAAAGGTGCAGACATCGAAGGTCTGCGCAAGAAAATCGCCAACATGACCGACAGCGAACTGCACCTGAACATCGTCGAAGTCCGCAAGCCGGAACTTGACGCTGCTCTGGTCGGTGAGTCCATCGCACAGCAGCTGGAGCGCCGGGTTTCTTTCCGCCGCGCCATGAAGCGCGCGGTTCAGAACGCGATGCGTATGGGCGCCCTGGGTATCCGGGTGAACCTCGCGGGTCGTCTGGGTGGTGCTGAAATCGCGCGGACTGAATGGTATCGCGAAGGTCGTGTGCCGCTGCACACGCTGCGTGCCGATATCGATTACGCACATGTAGAGGCCAAGACTGCCTATGGGATCATCGGGATCAAGACCTGGATCTTCAAAGGTGAGATCATGGAACACGATCCCGCTGCACGTGACCGTAAAGCTCAGGAACTCCAGGATGGTCCCGCACCCCGTGGTGCCGGTGGCCGCCGCTAAGGAGATACGACTATGCTTCAACCAAAACGTACAAAATTCCGCAAGATGCACAAAGGCCGGATCAACGGTCTGGCAAAAGGCGGAAGCGATCTGAACTTTGGCACCTATGGCCTCAAGGCTCTTCAGCCCGAGCGCGTAACCGCCCGTCAGATCGAAGCTGCACGTCGTGCCATGACGCGTCACATGAAACGTCAGGGCCGTGTCTGGATCCGGATTTTCCCGGACACCCCGGTCACTTCCAAACCCACCGAAGTTCGGATGGGTAAAGGTAAAGGCTCTGTCGACTTTTGGGCGGCCAAGGTAAAACCCGGCCGTGTGATGTTCGAGCTTGATGGCGTCAACGAAGACGTTGCGCGTGAGGCGCTCCGCCTTGCCGCGATGAAGCTGCCGATCAAGACACGGATTGTGGTTCGCGAGGACTGGTAGGGTTCAAACCCACCAACCTAAGAATTGACAAGGCCCCCACCGCTGATCGGTGGGGGCCTTTGTTGTTGTGGAGACGGGGTGAACCGCTGCGGGACGATCTGCAAAGCGTGGCCCAGCCGTACCGACTGTTTAGGGCGTAGGGAAATCCGGCCAAGGCTCGGTTGGCAAGTCGAGCATGTAAGGCATTGGGTCATAGGTGACTTTGTGCGCGGCATCGCGCCAGGACCTGACGGCGGTGTCTGCCAGAAGCGTCAGGCAGTAGGTGCGGGCGTGGTCCGATACAGGTAACCCGTAGCCAATGATGCGTGCCGCCACGGGCGTATAGAACACGTCTGCCAGCGAGTAGTCACCAAAGAGCCAGCCCGATTTGTTACCTGATATCTGACGTGCATGGTCCCACAAGGTTTCCACACGTGCCACGTCTTTCATTACGGCGTCTGATGGTGCGAAACCGTTAAAACAGTGCAGCAGTTGCATTGGGCAATCTGTCCGCAGGGCGCCAAAGCCGCTGGCCATTTCGGCACATAGCCACCGCGCAGTCGCGCGATTGGCAGCGTCGGTCGGCCAGAGGCTCGCCTCGGGATGGCTCTCTGCCAGCGTTTCCGCGATGGCGAGGCTTTCGCTGACAACGACCCCATCTGGCGTTCGGACTGCAGGAACCAAGCGGGCAGGGGCGATGTCGGCCATGTCTGCGGCCATGGTGCCGGCATAGAGGCCGACCATGTGGGTTTGGCAGGGGATGTTGAATTTCTCGAACACCAACCAACCGCGCAACGACCAGCTGGAGAACATCCGGTCGCCGATAAAGAGATCATAGGTCATGGCCCGAGATTAGATGGGGCGCGTCAGGCGGTAAAATGTCGATTTGTGGCTGCGTTCATCACGGAAGATGATTGATGCGCCTGATCTGCCACTCTGTGTCGGACAGGTGCAATTCCGTGACCGACAGGTTGTCGATCTTGTTGCCGATAACCTCTCGCGCAGTCTTACCTGAGGCGCGTTCGATCTGGGTCATGATGACGCCGATATGGGCGACCACGATGATGTGCTGCCCGGTGTGTTGTTCGATCAACGTATCGACCGCGGGGCGAATACGCTGCGCCGCCATGTTCCAGCTTTCACCACCCGGCGGCACTGGGTCTCCTGGATTTTCCCAATAGTCACGGCTGAGCTGTGGATGTGTTTCAGAGACTTCGGAAAAGTGTCGGCCATCCCAGTCTCCAAAATGAAACTCGCGCAGGTCATGCAGGTCTGCCAGACGAGTGCGCCCTTTGCCAAGTGCATCGGCAGTCGCGGACGCCCGGATCAGATCAGAGGAAACCACAATAGCATCGCTGGGGAGAAAGCTGTTGAGGCGAGCAATCTGCGCGGTATCCGACAAATCCGCCGGCACATCGCGCCAGCCGACAAAGGCGCGTTCATGGGTGGGGCCATGTCGGACCCAATGAAATGTTGTCATGCCAAACTCCCTTTCAGAACCCGTGGCAGACCCGCAATGACTTGCACAACGGTGCCACATTCCCTTGCAAGCGCTATGTTGAGCCGCCCCTGCGCCTCGCGAAACTGTCGGGCCAATGCGTTTTCGGGCACAATTCCCTGACCGACTTCGTTTGATACGATGACAAGATCGGCAGCGCAGGTCCGAATAGCATCAATCAACGCGGCCTGCGCGACGGTGATATCCCTTTCGGCCAGCATCAGGTTGCTGAGCCACATTGTCGCGCAATCGAGCAAACAGACGTGTTCAGACGACAGCGTTTCAAGCGGGCGAACGATCTCGAGTGGTGCCTCGATCGTTGCCCAGCCTTCTCCACGGCGGGTGATGTGCTGGTCGATCTTGGCGCGCATTTCAGCGTCAAACGCCTGTGCCGTGGCCAGATACACCATTGGTTTGCCTGATTTTTCGGCGAGTGCCTCGGCAAAAGCCGATTTGCCGGACGCCGCCCCGCCCAGAACGAAAGTGTGTCTTGAATGCACGTACATGTTACCCGTGATTGATCCAAACGCCTCTACCCTGCGTAACTATCATGAAAACGCAAAACAACCCGCCGAGGATCGGGCAACAGACAGGGGATAGAGATGGCACTGGATACACAGAACGACATGTCTCTTTCGCGGACCGCCATGAAAGCTGAAATGCTGGATGCGGAAACCGAACTGAAGCTTGCATATGCCTGGCGGGATGAGCGTGACGAGGCGGCGCTTCATCGCCTGATCACCGCTTACATGCGGCTGGCGATTTCGATGGCCGCCAAGTTTCGCCGTTACGGTGCGCCGATGAAAGATCTGATCCAAGAAGCCGGGCTGGGCCTCATGAAAGCGGCGGACAAGTTCGACCCGGATCGGGGTGTTCGGTTTTCGACCTATGCCGTCTGGTGGATCAAGGCCTCGATTCAGGATTATGTGATGCGGAACTGGTCGATGGTCAGGACCGGGTCGACCAGCAGTCAGAAGTCGCTCTTTTTCAACATGCGCCGGGTTCAGGCCCAGCTTGAACGCGAGGCCGCCACGCAAGGCGACAGGTTGGACCGCCATCAACTGCATCATCTGATATCTACGGAAATCGGTGTTCCTTTGCGGGATGTCGAAATGATGGACGGTCGCCTTGCCGGGTCAGATTTCTCGTTGAACGCGACGCAATCCGTCGAAGACGAGGGTCGTGAATGGATTGATGCGCTCGAGGATGAAGGTGCTCAGGCGGCGGACGTTGTCGAGGAATCGCATGACCGTGAACAACTGCGTGAATGGTTGTTGCTTGCGATGCAGGATTTGCCGGAACGCGAACGCTTCATCGTGCGCGAACGCAAATTGCGAGAGACACCGCGCACATTGGACAATCTCGGACAAGAGCTGGGCCTGTCCAAGGAACGCATTCGCCAACTCGAAGCTGCGGCATTTCAGAAGATGCGCAAAAGCCTTGAAACCCGGTCGGACGAGGTGCAAAACTTCCTCGCATGAGGTTCTTTCACATTCTGTTCCTGATGGTGTTGGCCGCCCCGGTTTGGGCGACCGACTTGACCGAAGACCTTCTGTCGCAGATGCGCGGTGTGGACGTGGTGATTGTTGGCGAGGTTCATGACAACCCTGCCCATCATCTGAACCAGCATGAAGTCCTGAAGGCGTTGCAACCCAAGGCGGTCGTTTGGGAAATGCTGACCCGAGAGGAAGCTGGCCGCATATCTTCTGAAATGATTCACGCGCCGGATCGGCTTAAGGCCGCTCTGGATTGGTCGCATTCCGGATGGCCTGCGTTTTCAATGTACCATCAGGTCTTCGCCGCGGCCCCAGACGCGCGCATCTTTGGTGGTGAGGTGCCTCGGGAAGCGGCGCTTGCAACTATTCAGAGCGGACCAGCGACGGTATTTGGTGCAGATGCTGAACGCTATGGGCTGACCAAGCCATTGCCGGAGGACGAAGAGAAGGCCCGCGAAGCGTTGCAATACGCGGCGCATTGCGAGGCGGTGCCAAAGGATCGGATGCAGGCCATGGTCGACATCCAACGGTTGCGTGACGCGGTGCTCGCGCGCGAGGTCGTTGCTGCGCTCGCTGAAACCGGAGGGCCCGTTGCTGTGATCACGGGCAACGGCCACGCCCGGCGTGATTGGGGCATCCCGGTCTACCTGGATCGGGTGCAACCCGATCTGACAGTATTTGCCCTCGGCCAATCCGAAGGTGGCGAGATTGCCGGAGAGTACGATGCGGTCCTCGACAGTGATCCTCCTGCGCGCGAAGACCCGTGTAACGCTTTCAAGACCGAAGGCTGAAATGCTCTGGAAGATCACCCGCCGCCCGCCTATGGTCGGGGCGATCTGAACCAGGGGGCACGGCATGTTAGCGTCAAAACGCATTTTGCTGATCATCGGTGGCGGGATCGCGGCCTATAAGTCGCTGGAACTGATTAGACGGCTACAGGATCGTGGTGCAAGTGTGACGCCGGTCCTGACCCGTGCGGGCGAGGAATTTGTAACTCCTTTGGCGGTTTCCGGTCTCGCGGGGCAAAAACTCTACCGGGATCTGTTCGATCTCGGGGATGAGGCCGAGATGGGCCACATCCAGCTTTCACGCAGTGCCGATCTGATTGTCGTCGCGCCCGCAACGGCGGATCTGATGGGCAAAATGGCGGCGGGGCTTGCCAATGATCTGGCATCAACGTTGCTCTTGGCGACGGATACGCCGGTTCTGATTGCACCTGCGATGAACGTGCGCATGTGGGAACATGCAGCGACTCGGCGCAACCATGCACAGCTTTTGGCGGATGGTATCCGCTGTGTTGGCCCGAATGAGGGCAGCATGGCTTGCGGCGAATTCGGACCGGGACGCATGGCCGAACCGATGGAGATCATCGCCGCGATCGAAACGGCGCTTGCAGATGGGCCGTTAAAGGGGAAGCGGATTTTGGTGACCTCTGGCCCCACGCATGAACCCATCGACCCGGTGCGCTATATCGCGAACCGGTCCTCTGGGGCACAGGGAGCCGCAGTGGCGCGGGCCCTTGCGGGGATGGGGGGCGAGGTCGTGTTTGTTACCGGCCCTGCCGACGTGCCGCCACCAGAGGGTGTGCAGGTGGTGCGCGTTGAAACGGCGTTGCAAATGGCCGAGGCGGTGCACTCCGCTCTGCCGGTTGACGCGGGTGTTTTTGCGGCGGCGGTCGCGGATTGGCGGATGGCACAGGCCAGTGATCGCAAGCTGAAGAAAAGCCGAGATGGCTTGCCCGTTCTCGAATTCGCAGAGAACCCGGATATTCTGGCCACCGTGTCGCAAATGACAACAGGGCGACCCGAACTGGTGGTGGGATTTGCCGCCGAAACCAACGATGTTCTGGAAAACGCGACCGCAAAGCGTGCGCGCAAGGGATGTGACTGGATCGTGGCAAACGATGTCAGCCCCGAAACAGGCATCATGGGCGGAAGCGAGAACGCGGTCGTTCTGATCAGCAGTGATGGCGCCGAAACCTGGCCTCGGATGGGCAAGGACGCGGTCGCGCAGCAGCTCGCCCAACGTATCGCAGCGGCGCTGGCATCTTAGATTTTCCGCTTCTTACAAGAGGCGAGCAGACACAAGCGGTGAAATGAAATGGTTTCAATTCTGGTGACATACGATGACGGCGCTGACATGGATGTGGCCTTGCCGTCCTATGAGACGTCCGGGGCGGCGGGCGCCGATCTTCGCGCCAATTTCGCGGATCGCGGTTCGGTGACGATTACTCCCGGTGCCCGGATGCTGGTATCCACTGGGCTGCGCATCGAAATACCCGATGGTTTTGAAGCACAGATCCGGCCCCGTTCCGGGCTTGCCCTGAAACATGGCATCACACTGCCAAATGCGCCGGGCACGATCGACAGCGACTATCGCGGGCCATTGGGCGTGATCGTCATGAATGCGGGCGACGCGCCGTTTGTGATTTCGCACGGCGACCGAATTGCCCAGATGGTTGTCGCCCCGGTGGTGCAGGCCCGGTTTGAAGTTGCCGAGGGTTTGGGTCACACCGCGCGCGGGGCGGGCGGCTTTGGGTCGACCGGACAGGGCTGATGTTGCTTGTTCTGGCAATTGCCGCGCTGATCTGGGGCGTGGGGGCGCTGATTGGGGTGTCGCGACAGGCGCGTTTGACCCTTTTGGTTGCGCTCTTCGGGATCGTCCTGCTGGTGCACCTGATCCTTCCAGACGGGCATCCCGTGCGGATGGCCACGGGCGAAACGCCGTCGCTCTGGCTGTTTCTGGCCGGGTTTGCCGCGATGATCGTAATCTATCGACGTGGATTGTCAGCGCTGCGCAAGCGGGCCCAAGATGCAGAGCCGCCGCAAGCAGAACCCCAAAAGACAGGCGCGTTCACCGAGACCGAATTGAATCGTTACGCACGACACATTGTACTGCGTGAGATCGGCGGCCCGGGGCAGAAGCGCATGAAACAGGCGCGGGTTCTGGTGATCGGGGCCGGTGGTTTGGGTGCGCCTGCGCTGCAGTATCTGGCGGCGGCTGGGATCGGAACAATCGGGGTGATTGACGATGACATCGTTGAAAACGCCAACCTTCAGCGGCAGGTCATTCACCGTGACGCAGATATCGGCATGCCCAAGGTGTTCTCGGCGCAACAGGCGATGGTGGCGCAGAACCCGTCCGTGCTCGTACGGCCCTATCACCGGCGTCTGACGCAGAACATCGCAGCGGAGTTGTTTGCGGACTATGATCTCATCCTTGATGGCACCGACAATTTCGAAACCCGCTATCTCGCAAATGCCACCGCAGTTGCCACAGGCAAGCCACTGATTTCCGGTGCACTGTCGCAATGGGAAGGTCAGCTCAGTGTTTTCGATCCAGCACATTCAGGACCCTGCTATGAATGCATTTTCCCAGAGGCTCCCGCGCCCGGTCTTGCGCCGTCCTGCGCCGAGGCCGGGGTCATCGGCCCGCTGCCCGGTGTGATCGGTGCCATGATGGCGGTTGAGACCATCAAGATCGTAACCGATGCGGGCGCACCGCTGCGCGGGCAGATGCTGATCTATGATGCGCTATACAGCGAAACCCGGACCATTCGCCTGCGACAGCGTGCCGATTGTCCGATTTGCCACGGCAAGGGGCAGGCGAACTGAGCCTGATTGAAGAAATCTGGAACCACCCACTGGACCCGGGCGCATGGGCCTCATAGCTTGCGCGGCAAAAGGAGATTGCCATGACCAACCCGATCCTAAGTGACTGGACCACGCCGTTTGAGCTTGCTCCATTTGACGCAATCTCTGATGCGGATTTTGCCCCCGCGCTGGAAACGGCGCTGGCGGCGCACAAGGCCGAGACCGCAGCGATTGCAAGCAATCCTGGCCCGGCAAGCTTTGCCAATACGGTCGAAGCGCTGGAGGCCGCGGGCGAGGCGCTGGACAAGGTTCTGTCGGTGTTTTTCACAGTCTCCGGAGCCGACAGCAATCCGGATCGTGAAGCGTTGCAGCGAGAGTTTTCTCCCAAGCTGGCGGCGCATTTCTCCGACATATCCTCGAATAAGGCGCTGTTTCGGCGGGTCGCTGATCTGTGGGCGCGAAAGGATGGCCTGGGTCTGACGGACGAACAGGCGCGGGTCCTGATGCTCACCCATCGGGGGCTTGTGCGCGCCGGTGCTGCTCTGGAAGGGACAGAGGAAGCCCGGATGAAGGAGATCAAGTCACGGCTGGCGACCCTCGGTACCGAGTTCACCCAGAATCTGCTGGCGGATGAGCGTGATTGGTACATGGAGTTGACCGACGCGGATCTGGAGGGCCTGCCAAAATTTGCGGTGGATGCTGCACAGGCGGCAGGTCAGGAAAAGGGTGTCGCGGGGCCGGTTGTGACGTTGTCACGCTCGATCATCGTGCCATTTCTGCAGTTTTCACCTCGTCGCGACTTGCGCGAAAAGGCCTATGCCGCGTGGACGGCGCGGGGGGCAAACGGTGGCAAGACGGACAATCGCGCGATTGCGGCAGAGATCCTGACGCTTCGGCAGGAACGGGCCGAATTGCTGGGGTATGAGAGCTTTGCCGACTACAAGCTGGAAACCGAAATGGCGAAATCGCCGGACAAGGTGCGTGACTTGTTGATGGCGGTCTGGGGACCGGCCAAGGCGCGCGCGGATGCGGATGCCGAGGTGTTGAGCCAGATGATGCATGACGACGGTGTAAACGCATCGCTTGAGCCGTGGGACTGGCGATACTATGCGGAAAAGCGGCGCAAGGCAGAGCATGATCTGGATGAAGCCGCGTTGAAACCCTACCTGCAGTTGGATCGGATGATTGAAGCGGCGTTTTCCTGTGCGAACCGTCTGTTCGGGTTGGAATTCCGTGCTGTCGATGTGCCGCTTTACCATCCGGATTGCCGGGCGTGGGAGGTCACGCGCGACGGAGAGCATGTCGCGTTGTTCATCGGCGATTACTTTGCACGCGGATCAAAGCGGTCAGGGGCTTGGTGCTCGGCGATGCGGTCACAGGCCAAATTCCCGGATAAACAAGCTCCGATTGTCATCAATGTCTGCAACTTTGCCAAGGGTGAACCGGCGTTGCTGTCCTATGATGATGCGCGCACGCTATTTCACGAATTTGGCCATGCTCTGCACCAGATGTTGTCGAATGTGACCTATGAGAGCATTTCGGGCACATCGGTCGCACGTGATTTTGTGGAACTGCCCAGCCAGCTCTATGAACACTGGCTCGAAGTACCGGACGTGCTGCGCGAATTCGCAACCCACGCAGAAACCGGCGAGCCAATGCCGACGGAAATGCTGAACCGGGTGCTGGAGGCCGCGACATTCGATATGGGGTTCCAGACCGTGGAATACGTGGCGTCCGCACTGGTCGATCTGGCCTTTCACGAAGGTGACGCGCCGGGTGATCCGATGGCACGGCAGGCCGAAGTGCTGGACGGTCTCGGCATGCCCCACGCGATCGGAATGCGCCATGCGACACCGCATTTTGCGCATGTGTTTGCGGGCGACGGTTATTCCAGCGGCTATTACAGTTACATGTGGTCCGAGGTGATGGATGCGGATGCGTTCGCAGCGTTTGAGGAGGCCGGAGGCGCCTTTGATCCCGAACGTGCGCAGGCGCTTGAACAGCATATCCTCTCTGCCGGTGGGTCGCAGGAGCCGGATGTTCTGTACACGGCGTTTCGCGGGCGTTTACCGGGGGTCGAGGCATTGCTGAAAGGGCGTGGGCTGGCCGCATAAATGCCATGCAAATTGTTGAAGAGTTAAGCCATCTTGCGGTATGTGAGTGCGACCGCGTGGCAGTAGAGTGGGAATACAAGTGATGGATCAACCCGAAGCAACCCCTGCGGCGGAGCTGCAGAAAGTGTCGGTCTCTGACCCCGGCTTTGATATGTATGTGGATTTGATGGCAAATTGCCTCACCGACATGATCTATGGTGGGGATCGGACGATCATTCGGCGCGGTAACAAGATCCCGTTTGACAAGAAAAAGCGGTTTCAGGGTCGCGATTGGCCAGTGGTCGGGCACAGCATGGCCGGGATCAAGCGATTGCAGAATGTGGCGCATCTGGCGGACCGGGTGATTGCTGAGGATGTACCGGGTGATTTCATCGAAACCGGTGTCTGGCGGGGCGGCGCATCCGCAATGGTGCGCGGCGTGCTGAAGTTTCGCGGGATCGAAGACCGCAAGGTGTACCTCGCCGACAGCTTTGAAGGATTGCCACCGCCCAACGAGGACGAGTTCCCGGCCGACAAGGGCAGCCGCTATCACACACGCGGACGTCTTGCCGTCGGGGTTGAGGCCGTGAAGAAGACATTTGATGCCTATGATTTGCTCGACGATCGGGTAGAGTTTGTGGTTGGTTGGTTCAAAGACACCCTGCATAAGCTGGATGTGCCGCAGTTTGCGCTGATCCGTTTGGACGGGGACATGTACGAATCCACCATTCAGGCGATTTCGGCCCTGTATCCCAAGCTGGCGCCGGGCGGATTTATCATTGTCGACGACTATGGTGGAATCAAGGCCTGCCGCGAAGCGATCCATGATTACCGCGATGAACATGGGATCACCGACGAAATTCACAAGATCGACCACACCGGCGTCTGGTGGCAGAAGTCCTGATCTCGGTTGCTCAGTAGCCGAGCGAGCGGTCCACAAGGTGAAGGAACGGCTCGCCGGCTTCGCCGCGGCGGATGTTCTCGGCAATCACTTCGCTCGCGGTGCCTTCGCGGGTGGCGGAGGCAATGTGAGGTGTTACCGTGACCTTTGGGTGGGCCCAATACGGGTGATCTTTTGGCAAAGGTTCGGTTCTGAACACGTCCAAGGTGGCATGCCCCACCTGACCGCTATCAAGTGCGGCCAAAAGCGCGGCATCGTCGATCAACGGACCGCGCCCCGGATTGATTACTACTGCCCCGCGCGGTAGCTGCGCAAGCGTGTCGGCGTTCAGGATGTCGGTCGTTGCAGGCGTGTCCGGCAAAAGCAGTATCAGAATTTGAGCGGTCTCAAGCGCCGTCTTTAACCCGTCAGGGCCGTGAAGGGTGGTTACCTGTGGCACTGTCCTAGCGCTCCGACTCCACCCCGTGACGGGAAAGCCGAGAGTTGTCAGTGCGGCAGCACAGGCCTGACCAAGCGCTCCCATCCCAAGGATGGTTATGGGACGATCCTTCGCAAGAGGCGGCACCTGTGTGCGCCACTTCCCGTCCTGGCCGTTGATATGGGTGTCCATGCCAAGGTGCTGGCGCAGGGCGTGGCCCGTTACCCATTCGACCATGCCTTGCGTGAGGCCATGATCCACCATCCGCGCCAGCGGCACCGACAGGGTTTTGTTGTGAACGACATTCTCGACCCCGGCCCAAAGGTTCAGAACCGCCTTGAGATTGGTGTAGGGGCGGAAATCCTGCACTGAACTGTTCGGGGCATAGACGATGTAGTCCACCTGTTCTGGCGGAAAGTCCGGACGCAAGTCATAGTCGAGGCCGGTCTTGTCGAGCGCCGTGGTCAACGGCTCGCGATAGCTATCCCAGCGTTCGGATTTTGCGGCAAAGAGGATATTGATGGTCAATGTGTCACCGTCGTTGTTGGCGTGGGCGATGGATGTGGGCGCTGTGAACAAGCCCGAAGGCGACCATGAGAACCAGCATCGCCGACCCACCATAGCTGACCATAGGAAGCGGAACGCCGACCACCGGGGCCAGCCCCATGACCATCGACATATTCACCGCAAAGAACAGGAAGAAGTTGAGACCGATCCCGAGTGTCACAAGAGACGAGAAACGATCGCGCGTGGCCAGGGCTGTATAGACGCAGAAAATGATGATCAGTGCGTAGAGTCCGAGCAAGGAGAACCCGCCGACGAATCCGAATTCTTCGGCCAGAGTCGTAAAGATGAAATCCGTGTGCTTTTCGGGCAGAAAATTCAGGCGCGATTGCGTGCCTTGCATAAAACCGCGCCCGGTCCAGCCGCCAGACCCAAGGGCGATCTTGGATTGGGTAATGTGATAGCCCGCCCCCAATGGATCGCTTGACGGATCAAGAAACGTGTCGATGCGCCGGTATTGATAGTTCTTGAGCAACTGCCATTCGGTGCCCCGGCTTTCAAACACCGCTGTCACCAGCCCGACACCGGCAGCAATCACCGCCGCGAAATAGGCCCAGTGGACCCCGGCGAGAAACATCAACCCGCCACCGGCGGTCAGCAGCAGGATCGAAGTGCCAAGATCGGGTTGCTTCAGTACCAGCGCCGTCGGGAACAGGATGAGGGCGACGGGTACAAACACCCAGAAGGGATGCGATGTGCGTCGTGCGGGTAGCCAGTCGTAATAGGCAGCAAGCACCATCACCAGCGAGATCTTCATCAGCTCCGAGGGTTGCAAGCGCATGAAACCGAGGTTGATCCAGCGTTGGGCGCCCTTGCCCTCTTCGCCGATGGTTGCCACCAGAACCAGCAACACGATCCCCACCAGATAGGCCAGCACGGACATGTTGCGCCAGAACCAGATTGGCACCATGGCGACGATAACCATCAGTGCAAAACCAAGTGCGAAGCGCTTGATCTGCGGTTCGGCCCATGGCTGAAACGATCCACCAGCGACCGAATAGAGCATGAGGAACCCGACGCTCGCGACACTGATCAGCAAAAGCGTCAGAGGCCAGTTCATATGCAGCATCTTGCGCGGGCCGGTGGGTGTCGATTTGACGTTATGCTCAAGATAGCTCATGCGCGGTCACTCACCGGGGCGGCGACACCGGGGTATTCGCGGTGCAGCCGTTCCTGCTGTGCCTTGATCTTGTTGCGGTCGCCTGCCGGATAGGCGGACAGCGGCGGTGTATCGCCATAAAGCGCTTGCAACATGACATCGCGTGCAATGGGCGCCGCTGCAGTCGAACCGCCGCCGCCGTGCTCGACAATCACCGAAACCGCGTACCTGGGATTGTCATAGGGTGCAAAACAGACAAACAGCGCATGGTCCCGACGTTCCCACGGAAGATCGCGGTTGTGGATGACCCCAGCGGCACGTTCCGCCTTGGTGATGTTGCGGACCTGGCTTGTGCCGGTCTTGCCAGCCATACGGAATTCATCGGCGATGATGCGACTGCGATAGGCCGTGCCGCGTCGGTTGTTGCTGACGTCGTACATGCCCCGTCGCACCTGACGCAGGTTATTCTCGTTCATACCCAGCGATTCACCGGCACCGCTGGGCTGTTCGATCCCGTTGATCTTCTTGACCAGACGCGGTGTTACTTCGCGTCCTGTCGCGAGCCGTGCCGACATGACCGCAAGTTGAAGGGGTGAGGCCAGCATGAAGCCCTGACCAATGGACGAGTTCGCGGTATCACCGATGCGCCAGGCGTCGTTGTGAACGCGCTCTTTCCAAGCTCGGTTGGGAGCAAGGCCCTCGGCAACCGCAGACATCGGAATGTCGTGACGCACGCCCAGCCCAAAGCGTTTGGCCATGGCGGAAATCTTGTCGATTCCAACCTTGATCGCAACATCGTAATAATAGACATCGCAGCTTCGCATGAGCGAGGTGTTCAGGTCCACATGACCATGCCCGCCGCGTTTCCAGCAGTGAAAGCGACGACCCGAAACCTCAAGATGTCCGGGGCACCAGACGGTTTCACCCGGGCTTACCAATCCTTCTTCCAGCGCGGCCATGGCCGTGATCATCTTGAAGGTCGAACCCGGCGGATAGGTGCCCTGCACAGTCTTGTTGGCCAGCGGGCGATAGGGATCGTCGGTGAGGCCGCGATAATCCGCAACCGAGATGCCCCGTACAAAGAGGTTCGGATCAAAGCTGGGAGAGGAACAGATCGCGCTCAGATCGCCGGTTTGACAATCGATTACGACAGCTGCTGCGCTCTCGTTGCCCAGACGGGCCTGCACATAGCCTTGTAGGTCGGCATCGACCGTCAGTTGCAGATCTGCGCCGGATTGGCCTTCTCGTCGGTCCAGCTCGCGCATCACCCGGCCAGTGGCGTTGACTTCGACCCGCTTGGCACCGGCCTTGCCCCGCAGCACGTCTTCCCGTTTGGCTTCCAGCCCGACTTTGCCGATCTGGAATCGCGGGATGCGCAAAACCGGTTCGGGGTCATCGATCTGTTTGAGATCATAGTCGCTGACGGGTCCCACATAGCCAATCACATGCGCCAAATCCGCCTGTCGGGGATAAACGCGGGTCAATCCAACCTCGGGGGTAATGCCGGGCAGGGCAGGGGCATTGACCGCGATTTTGCTGATGTCGTCCCAAGTGACCTGATCGGCGAGGGTGATCGGCAGAAACGGCGGGCTGCGGCGCATTTCGGTGAGGGCGCGGTTCAAATCCTCTTCATCCAGTTCAACGAGGCGCGAAAGATCGGCGATGACTTTTTCGACGTTGCCGGCATCCTCTGGCACGATGATGATGCGATAGCTCGGCGAGTTATGTGCCAACCGTTCGCCATTGCGATCAAAAAGCTCACCGCGCGCCGGTGGAATCAGGCGAATGTTAACGCGGTTTTCCTCGGCAAGCAGGCGGAACTGATCTGCCTGATCGACCTGCATATACCGCATTCGCATGCCCAATGCGCCGATCAGGGCCAGTTGTGCGCCACCTAGAACCAGCGTTCGGCGGCTCATCTTGCGGTGGGTGGAGTCGAGTTCTCTGGGATTTCGTCGCATCAGCGTGATCCTAACGCATCAGAATTGCCGGGAGAAAGCTTGCGCACCCCCAATATGGTCTGCGTTACAAGCGCAACAAGTGGGTATACGGCCATTGTCAGCACCATCTGGATAAGATGCAGGGACAGCGGCGCCCTGTCCACTAACGTCACCGTCAGAATCAGCCGATCGAGAATCGTAATCGCAGCGATCACGACGCACACGTTGAACCA
This sequence comes from Sedimentitalea sp., assembly GCF_039973035.1. NCBI lineage: Bacteria > Pseudomonadati > Pseudomonadota > Alphaproteobacteria > Rhodobacterales > Paracoccaceae > Sedimentitalea > Sedimentitalea sp. Next base: position 21,238 of record NZ_JBDWLR010000087.1, on the reverse strand, counting down.
TTCGACAACAAAGCTGGTTTCACCATGACTGTTCGCGCGGTTCTTCAGGAATTCGCAGCCCAGAACCACCAGCACCGCCATCAATCCCGGTGGCCGCTGGAATAGCAGGTCGGCCATCAGCATGACGGCCGCGATGCTGAGCGCGGGAACATAATCAGGGCGACGCAGCACCCAAGCGAGTGTGAACGCAATCAACAGGTCAGGCGGTGCCCAGCGGCGCGGTGTGGTTTCGAGCGGGATCAGGTGAAAGAAGATGATCACCGCAGCGAGCGCCAGAAACCAAAGGCGCATCGCCCAGGTATGGGACAGCGAAATGTTATTCATCCGGGGTTTCTCCGGATTGCGCAGTGTTGCGAACTTCAAGCGGCGCTACGATGTCGCCGGGATCCGAAATGGTTTCGGTGCCGTGGTGTCGCAATACGCGCAGGAACTCGAGCCGTTCGTAATCCGCAGAAAGCCTTACGCGCAACCGGCCAGATGGATCGGCGGCGACCTGACCGATCAGCAGGCCCGCGGGGAATACGCCTCCATCGCCGGAACTGACCACCCGGTCGCCGGGACGGACCAGATCGGTGTTTTCAAGAAAGTCCAGGATCGGTGCCGCCGAATTGTCACCTGCAACCAATGCTCCCTGACCTGAAGGCTGGATCGTCGCAGGCACCGAACTCGCCGCGTCGGTCAAGAGGATCACCCGCGATGTGGTCTCGCCAGTGCCGGAAATGCGTCCGACCAATCCGATGCCATCCATCGCCGCCCAGCCGTCGATGATGCCGTCGCGTGCGCCGACATTCAGCAATACCGATTGCCGGAACGGAGAGCCTGAATCCGCCATCACCACACCTGTGATATAGGTCAGGCGCGGGTCCAGGCGCACGTTGCTGAGATCGAGAAGGCGAGCATTTTCCTGCTCTAGCTGCAACGCCGCCTCTTTCCAGGCCTGCATCTGGCGCAGTTCATCACGCAGATCACGGTTCTGTTCGGCCAGCCGCTGATAGCTCTGAAAATCACGAATGAGATTGATTGTGCCGGTGACGGGCACCATCGCCCAGTTCATGTTGGGCACCACCTTGTCTGTGACCTGCGCCCGAAATCGTTCAACGCGGGGGCTGTCGATGCGCCAGATCAGAAAGATTGCTAGCAGGCACAGGCACAAAACCCCCAACAGCAAGCGGCGAAGCGGGGTGGCATAGTCATCGCGTTGTGAACGGTCCTTGGCCAATGGAACCTCTTTTGCGGCGCGTGCCGCGCCTGCAATCCATGCTAGGAAAGGGTGCGCGCCCTAGCTGTCGTAGTCAATCGCGTGTCGCAGTTGTTTTTCGAACTCCAAGGCCTTTCCAGTGCCCAGAGCGACACAATTGAGGCTTTCGTCAGCGATCGACACGGCGAGACCTGTCTGTTCGCGCAGTGCAAGATCCAGGTCGCCCAAAAGCGCACCGCCGCCGGTCAGCATCACGCCACGATCAACGATGTCCGCCGCCAGATCCGGTGGAGTTGTTTCCAACGCAGTCATGACCGCTTCGCAGATTTGCTGGACCGGCTCTGACAGGGCTTCGGCAACCTGCGCCTGGCTGACTTCGAGTTCTTTGGGCACACCATTCAACAGGTCGCGACCGCGAATTTGCATGGAGGCACCGCGTCCGTCATCGGGCATTCTGGCGCTGCCGATGCTTGTCTTGATGCGTTCGGCAGTGCTTTCGCCGATCAACAGATTCTGCTGGCGGCGCAAATAGGAAATAATCGCTTCGTCCATACGGTCGCCACCCACACGGATCGAGCGTGCATAAACGATGTCGCCGAGACTCAGCACCGCGACCTCGGTGGTGCCGCCGCCGATATCCACGACCATGTTACCGGTCGGATCGGTGATCGGCATTCCTGCCCCGATGGCTGCGGCGATAGGTTCTGCGATCAGACCTGCCTTGCGGGCGCCCGCACTCAGAACCGAGGTTCGAATCGCCCGTTTTTCAACCGGTGTCGCGCCGTGCGGAACACAGACGATGACCTTGGGCTTGGAAAAGGTCGAGCGGCGATGAACCTTGCGGATAAAGTGCTTGATCATCTCTTCGGCGGTGTCGAAATCCGCGATCACGCCTTCGCGCATGGGGCGGATGGCCTCGATCGAACCGGGGGTTCTGCCCAGCATCAGCTTGGCGTCTTCACCGACGGCCAGCACCCGCTTGACGCCGTCCTTGACGTGATAGGCGACGACCGAAGGCTCGCTCAGGATGATGCCGCGTCCTTTGACGTAGACCAGCGTGTTGGCGGTTCCGAGATCTATCGCCATGTCTGAGGCGAAAAGTCCGCCAAAATTCCCGAAGATCGACATGCACGTGGTCCTGTAGGTTACTGCAATTGGGCCTGCGACTCGTACCGAGCCAAGCCGTGCATCTTATATGCCTGTGCCGGGATGTGTGAAAGGTCCGAATTCTTGCCGATCAGCGCATTATTGCCCGTCTCTGGCGCGGTCAAATATCTTGGTTTGAAGGGAAAAACGGTCCAAACGGTGCGAAAAATGCCGTCTTTCTGCGTTTTCGGGCCCAAGGTTGCCGCTACGTGCCCTTGCTCCATTGCGACGTCAGGCTTGTCGGACCCCCGCAGCGGTTCTAGGTTTAAGGAAAGTCGTACAGGGCAAAGACCCATGCCGACAACAAGGAGAGTGATATGACTAGAGTTCTGATTGGCGCGACATTCATCTTGGGGCTGCTTTGCACAGTCGCCACCGCAGCGCCATTGAAGCTGAAACCCGCCAGTCCGCAGCCTTCATCGGTGAAGAGCGGGCTGAATGTGACCTATGGATATTCCGAAACCAAGTTCAAGATGTTGTCGCGCGGCAAGCAGATCATTGCCGCGAACCCGCAGCGCGGCAAGCCGCTGCGCGGGCTGGACTATCGCGAAAAGGAGTTTGGTGAAAACAATCTCACCGCGACGCAGCCTTGGTATTTTGCGGCCAAGATCAAAGGGTACTATCGGTTTGATGCGCCGGGTGTTTACGATATCGAGATGTACACGAATGACGGCATCGATGCTCGTATCGGCGGCCAGCGGGTCGGTCATATTTCCGGCATCACAAGCGGTTGTGAGACGACAGTTGTGGCACAGGTCGAGGCACCGTCGGCCGGCTGGTATGATCTGGATATTCTCTATTTCCAGAATGCCGGAACGTCCTGCCTCATGATGAAGGCAGGACCCACCGGGCAAAAGCGTAGCTGGGTGCCAAACAGCGCGTTTGGTCGATGAGACTGACGCGGTTTTACCGCGCCGTGGGTGACAGCAGGTACATGGCCTGAAGCGCTGCGCCCGGTTCGGCACCGGGCATCACGGCATCAAAAAACTCGCGCATCTTTCCGTTGTTGAAGAGGTCCGAGATAGAGGCGTCAACAAGCAGGCGGAAATCGGCGTCGCCGCGCGCCATCGCCAATCCTTGTTTTTCGATTGTCAGGATCTCGTTCGAGATCATCAACTCGCTTGCCTTGGGGCTGGATTGGAACAATCCCATCAGAATTGACTGATCCGCGAAGTAGGCATCGATTTCCTTGCTCTCCATCGCAGAAATGCCGTCAGCGTGGTTCTCGAACGTGATCACCTCTGCAGTCAGATTTGCAGCGCTAAGCGACAGATCAAGCGCTTCTTCGGTTGTCGTCGCTGCGCGAACGCCGAGCTTTTTGCCGGCAAGGTCTGACAGAGAGCCCTGCACCCCATTGGGAAGAAGGATCGCAGTGCCGTCGACATAGACCGGGTCAGAGAAATCGACAATCTCGCGTCGATCCAGTGTGATGGTGGCCGCGCCGCAGAGCAGATCAATTTCGCCGCTCGCCACCTTTTCGAAACGGTCCTCAGTCGTCACAGGGACAAAGGCGACATCCAGATTTTCAAGCTTCAACGCGTTGGCGATGGATTGGGCAACACTGACGCAAACCAATGGCGTATATCCCGCAGGGTTCCCGTCTTCCTTTTGATAGGACAGCGGCGCAGCGTCAGTCCGATAACCCAGGTTCAGCTCACCCGTTTCGAGAATACGATCCAGCGTCTGCGCCCCTGCGGGGAGAGCGAGGAGAGCAGAGGCGATCAGCGAGGGTAAAATATGGCGCACGGAACGTTCCTTGTATTTAAAGTTGTGCGAACTTTACCCGCTGGTTGTGCATATGCCACCCCAAAACGAGAAACGCGCACGGGATGAACCGTGCGCGTAAAAACGTTTGATGCAAGGACCGGTCGCGTCAGGATACGTCCTTGTAGCTGATCTCGCGGACATCGCTGCCGGGCGCGGATTTTTCCCGCCGCATGATCAACCGATTGAGCGCGTTGACATAGGCCTTGGCACTCGCAACCACCGTGTCAGTATTGGCGGATTGACCTGTCGAGATCATGCCGTCCTCTTCCAGCCGCACCGATACAGTCGCCTGAGCATCGGTGCCCTCGGTGACCGCGTGGACCTGATAAAGCTGCAGATGCGCGGCATTTGGGTGAAGATCACGAATGGCCTTGAACGCGGCATCGACCGGGCCGTCACCGTGGGCCGTGGCGATGGCGTCCTTGCCGCCGATTTCCATCTCGATGGTGGCTTCGGCAGGGCCGCCGGTACCGCAGACAACCTTCATCGACACAATTTGCAGATGGTCGTTTTCAGGGTCTTCGCCGGCGCGCATGAGTGCAACGATGTCATCGTCGAACACTTCTTTCTTGCGGTCAGCCAGTTCCTTGAAGCGGACAAAGAGGTCCTTGAGTTGGTTATCACCCACCTCGAAACCAAGTTGTTCCAGTTTATCTCGCAACGCAGCGCGGCCAGAGTGCTTGCCCATCACGAGGTTGGATTCCGTCAGGCCCACATCTTCGGGGCGCATGATCTCGAAATTCTCGGGATTCTTGAGCATTCCGTCCTGGTGGATACCCGATTCATGGGCAAAGGCGTTCTTGCCGACGATGGCCTTGTTGAATTGCACCGGAAAGCCGCTCACCGTGGCGACACGGCGGCTGATGTTCATGATCCGGCTGGTATCAACGCCCGTGTGCCAGGGCATGATGTCGTGACGCACCTTGAGCGCCATGACCACTTCTTCGAGTGCGGTATTGCCTGCACGTTCGCCAAGCCCGTTGATCGTACATTCAATCTGTCGCGCACCACCGGCAACGGCGGCAAGGCTGTTGGCGGTCGCCATGCCAAGGTCGTTGTGACAATGGGTGGCAAAGATCACCTCATTGGCACCAGGGACCTCGGCAATCAGATTACGGATCAAATCGGCGCTTTCGACCGGGGCGGTATAGCCCACGGTGTCGGGGATGTTGATGGTGCTGGCCCCGGCCTTGATCGCGATCTCGACGACGCGTTTGAGGTAATCCCATTCGGTCCGCGTGGCATCCATCGGCGACCATTGCACGTTGTCGCAAAGGTTGCGGGCATGGGTCACGGTCTCGTGGATACGGTCAGCCATTTCGTCCTGTGTAAGGTTCGGAATGGCCCGATGCAACGGAGAGGTGCCGATAAACGTGTGGATCCGAGGCTGCCTGGCATTCTTGACCGCCTCCCAGCAGCGGTCGATATCGCCGATATTGGCGCGGGCAAGTCCGCAGATCACGCTGTTGCGGGAATTTGCGGCAATCTCGCTTACGGCCTTGAAGTCACCTTCGGAGGCGATGGGGAAACCGGCCTCGATGATGTCTACGCCCATTTCGTCGAGCAGCCCGGCGATTTCAAGTTTTTCAGCATGGGTCATGGTCGCGCCGGGGCTTTGTTCGCCGTCACGGAGTGTGGTGTCGAAGATCCATACGCGATCTTTGTCGGTTGTCTGTGTCATGTCGGGTTCTTTCGTATCTGTCCTAAAGCCAATGGCGCGCAGGCTGCATCCTCTGAGCGGGCGCGCCAGATGGCACGCTCAGAGGCGCGTTAGGATCAGTAGGCCGCACAGCGACGCCCCGCCATAGGCGGTCGCGAAAAGGGTATGTGCGGCGTTTGTCATGGGAACAGCTTATATCGGCGCGGTTGAAAATGAAAAGGCTGTTTTTCGATGCAATGCTTCGTAGCTATCAGCGCCATGGCCTTGAAGCCTATTCCTGTGGGGCCGGTGCCTCGGCTTTCAGGGCACCGTTTTCCCACTCGCCGCTTTCCTGCTGACCGCTGGCATAGCGCATGGTGCCTTCGCCGTGGCGCTTACCTTCCAAGAATGACCCTTCATAGACGTCGCCGTTGGAATAGGTCGCCTTGCCTTCACCGCTGATTTCGCCATTGCTCCAGGCACCTTCGTAGGTGAACCCGTTCTGCATTACGATCTTACCTGTGCCCTGACGCGCGCCCTTTTCGAACTGCCCCTCATAAACCGAGCCATCCGCATAGGTCGCCTTGCCCAAGCCTTGACGCTGGCCGTCCACCCAGTTGCCCTCATAACGATATCCGTCGGAATAGGTCATGACACCCTCGCCGTGGTTGAGCGCGTTCTTGAATTCGCCCGTGTAGACAACGCCGTTGGGGTAGATCGCTGTCCCGGTGCCTTCGATCACGCCCGCGGTCCAGCTGCCTTCATACGATGACCCGTCCGGATAGGTGATCTTGCCAGTGCCGTCTGCCAGATCATCGCTGAATTCGCCGACATAGATCGATCCGTCGGGATAGGTCACCTGACCGTTTCCGGCAATCTTTCCGGATTTCCACGCTCCGGCATAGATATAACCGTCGGAACCGGTGAACGTGCCGGTTCCGTCGCGTTGGTCCTCGGCAAAATCACCTACGTAGCTGTCGCCGTTTGCGTAATCGACCCGGCCTTTGCCCTGCCTGCGGCCCCCAACGAACTGACCGGTGTATTTGTCGCCATTGGGTTGAACGAGGGTGCCGGTCCCGTCGAACTGACCGTTTTTCCATTCGCCTTCGTAAATCAGGCCGTCCGGCAGCGTCAGTTTGCCCGTGCCCGCACGTTTTCCAGCTAGGAGTTCACCTTCGTAAACAGCGGAATCGGCGTAGGTAATCACGCCTGCGCCTTGTTTGACCCCGTCAATCCACTCGCCGACATACTCGTAACCATCAGGGTTGTGCATAGTGCCTTTCCCGTGGTGCTGGGCATTGCGAAATTCACCTTCGTAGCGCACCCCGTTGGAATACACCGCAACGCCGCGCCCATTGATGGTTCCGTCGTCCCATTCACCTTCATAGGTTCCGCCATCGGCAAAGATGATCTTGCCTGTACCTTGTGGTTTTCCCTTGGCAAAGGTGCCTTCGTAAACCGAGCCGTTGGGGAAATGCGCCACACCGGTGCCGGAGATTTCACCATCCACCCATTCGCCCTTATATTCATAGCCGTTGGGAAGCGTGTAGGTGCCCGTGCCGTGTTGCAGCCCGCCGCGAAACGTACCTTCATAGACGCCGCCGATGTCGTCCTGCGTGGTCAGGACCTGCTCGGTCTGCGCCATCAGCGGGCCGGCGGGCCCTAAAGCCAGCACCACCATTGCGGTCGCTGAAAATCGACGAATTGCGGTCGGAAATGTCATGAGATGTCCTGCTGCCCGATGTGCTGACGACTTTTGCGCCCTGTGGGGCGAAATTAAGCGAGCCTGCGACATTGAGCAATGTCTTTTGCCGCTGCTCTCTTTCACTCGGGCGGTGATCTGCTAAATGGCAGGTAATGGTTCTGGGCACGAGGGCAGTATGGCTGACCGATTTCGCATAACTCTGGCGCAACTCAATCCGGTTGTCGGTGATTTGGCTGGCAACGCAACCAAGGCCCGTGCCGCGTGGGAGCAGGCCCGTGAGGCGGGTGCCGACCTTGTGGCGCTGCCTGAAATGTTCATCACCGGCTACAACGCGCAGGATCTGGTGATGAAACCGGCCTTCCATACCGCCGCGATCGAAGCTGTGCGTGCACTGGCGGTGGACTGTGCCGATGGACCGACGATGGCGATTGGTTGCCCGTGGGTCGAGGGGACCGAGCTTTTCAACAGCTATCTGATCCTCAACGGGGGGCGGATCGCCAGCACCGTGCTCAAGCATCATCTGCCAAACGAAACCGTGTTTGACGAAGTGCGGATTTTTGACGCGGGTCCGCTGGGTGGCCCCTATGCGGTCGGCAATGTGCGCATCGGCTCGCCGATATGCGAAGACGCCTGGCACGAGGACGTCGCCGAAACGCTGGCGGAAACCGGTGCAGAGTTTCTGTTGGTCCCCAACGGCTCGCCCTATTACCGAAATAAATTCGAAACGCGGCTTAATCACATGGTCGCGCGTGTCGTCGAAACCGGTCTGCCGCTGATCTACCTGAATATGGTGGGCGGACAGGATGATCAGGTCTTTGACGGTGGCAGTTTTGCATTGAATCCCGGTGGGGAACTGGCGATGCAGATGCCGCTGTTTGACGAGGCGATCACCCATCTTGATCTGGAACGCACGGATGCCAGATGGCGGGTTCTGCCCGGTGTCGAGCATGCCCATGCAGACGAATACGAACAGGACTATCGCGTGATGGTCACCGGTTTGCGCGACTACATGGCGAAATCGGGTTTCAAGAAAGTGTTGCTGGGCCTGTCCGGCGGTGTGGATAGTGCCATCGTCGCGACGATTGCCGCAGATGCGCTTGGTCCCGAGAATGTGCGCTGTGTGATGCTGCCATCAGAATACACCAGCGACGAGAGCCTTGCCGATGCCGAAGCGGTCGCAACGGCACTTGGATGTCACTATGACTATGTGCCGATCAGCGAAGGGCGTGCGGCAATCACCAACACGCTTGCCCCGCTGTTTGAAGGCACGGAGCCCGGGCTGACCGAAGAGAACATTCAATCCCGTTTGCGGGGGTTGCTGCTCATGGCGATGAGCAACAAGTTTGGCGAAATGTTGCTGACAACTGGTAACAAATCCGAAGTCGCGGTTGGATATGCCACGATCTATGGCGACATGGCGGGCGGCTATAACCCGATCAAGGATCTCTACAAGACCCGCGTGTTTGAAACCTGCCGCTGGCGCAATGCCAACCATCGCGACTGGATGATGGGACCTGCGGGCGAGGTGATCCGCCCCAATGTGATCGACAAACCGCCAACCGCAGAATTGCGCGAAGACCAAAAGGACAGCGACAGCCTGCCGGATTATCCGGACTTGGACGCGATGCTGGAAATCCTTGTGGATCGGAACGGTTCAATTTCCGATTGCGTCGCGGCCGGATTTGATCGGGCCACGGCCCAAAAAGTCGAACGGTTGATTTACATGAGCGAATACAAACGGTTCCAGTCTGCGCCGGGTCCGCGGCTGACCAAGGGGGCGTTTTGGCTCGACCGGCGCTATCCCATCGTCAACCGCTGGCGCGACCCCAGCTGATCGCGGTGGCTGGTGGCAGGCCGCAAAGCCTGCCACGGGGGCCTTAAAGCATCAATTGATAGCTTTGCGGGACATAGTGAAACCCGTCGCCGCGCGTGTCGACATATCCGACGCCGGGCCAGGGCATGTGGTACCCGATCATTGGCATCTTTTCTGAGGCCAGCATGTTCAACACGCTGCGCCGGGTCTCGGCCGCCTTCTCCTTGTCCATGTCGAATTTCACTTCCCAATCAGGATAGGCCAACGACCAGACATAGTGGTTGGTGAAATCCGCGCCGACCAAGAGTTGCTTGCCGCCGCTATCAAGCAAATAACCCATATGCCCCGGCGTGTGGCCAAAAGCATCCATTGAGGTAATGCCACTTACCACATCTGTGCCGCCTTCGATAAAGGTTGTCTGTTCGGCAAGCGGACGCATCTGCGCCTCAAACGTATCGTTGCCTGCCTCGCCCCAGAAATTGTATTCGGCGGAGCCTGTCACATAGCGGGCGTTGGGATAGGTGGGCGCGCCGTCATGCATCAAGCCACCAATATGATCGCCGTGCATGTGGGTGATGACGACGATATCGACCATATCAGGCGTATATCCGGCCGCTGCCAGCGCGGCGGTGGTGTTCGCAGCGGAAAGCCCGGTGTCAAACAAGACCAACTCTGAACCGGTGTTCACAACCGTCGGCGTAAAGAAGAACTGCGCCTGATCGATCGGCAGATGTGCTGCGTCTGCGGCGCCCTTGAACTCCTCGGCAGACACGTTCATTCCGAATATCGTCTGTGGATCGGGTACTGCTCGGCTCCCCGCGAGGATCGTGGTGACCTCAAGGTCTCCCAGCGTAAAGCGATTGTAGGGCGCGCTTCCGGCACCCATCATGGGGGCGGCGGCGCGGGTTTGTGTGGCAGCAGCCACCAACGGCAGAGCGGCGGCTCCGGCGAGTGCGGCGCGGCGGGTCAGTCTGGTCATCAGGCATTCTCCATTGATCGGTCCATTTATCACACGATAGGGCAGAATCGGAAAATGGCCAGAACGAGGTTCGTGGTTTGGTTGCACGCACAGACATGTGATAGGTCCGTGGCATGGCCGAGATCAAGACACAGCCCACCGAAGTCGCCGTCAGCGCGTTCCTTGCAAGCGTCGAGCCACGGCGCCGGGCCGAGGATGGTCTGAGGCTGGAAAAGTTGTTTCGAGAGGTCACCGGCTTTGAGCCCCGCATGTGGGGGCCGAGCATTGTTGGCTATGGGCGATACCACTATGTCTATGCGAGCGGTCGGGAAGGCGATTTTCTCGCCACTGGATTTTCGCCCCGCAAGGCGGCTCTGTCGATCTACATCATGCCCGGATATGCCGATTTCGGAACAATACTGAACCGCCTTGGAAAGCATCGCATCGGTAAGTCCTGCCTTTACGTAAACAAGCTGGCTGATATCGACTTGGACGTGCTGGCGGAACTGATCCGTGCGGGGTTGGATGATCTGGAAACACGCTGGCCGGTCCTGCCGGAATAGGCCCGCCATTTGGTGCTCTCACTGGACAATGACACGTCCTTGTGACAACAGGTCGCCGAACAGGAGACTCCCATGACAACCACCCGTTTTGCCCCTTCGCCAACCGGCTATATCCATGTCGGCAACCTGCGCACGGCGCTGATGAACTTTATGATTGCGCGCAAGTCGGGCGGGACCTTCATCCTGCGCATCGACGACACGGATCCGGAGCGCTCCAAAGAGACTTACGTGGATGCGATCAAGGAGGACCTCGACTGGCTGGGCCTGCATTGGGATCGGGTCGAGCGGCAATCCGAACGGCTGGATTGTTACGCGGATGCGGCGGATCGCCTGCGCGAAATGGGTCGGTTCTACGAGGCCTTCGAGACACCGACCGAGCTTGATTTGAAGCGCAAGAAGCTGCTGAACATGGGCAAGCCTCCGGTCTATGATCGCGCGGCGTTGCAGTTGAGTGAAGCCGAGAAAGACGCGATGCGGGCCGAACGCGGCGATGGGGTCTGGCGGTTCAAGCTGGATCAGGAACGGATCGAATGGGCCGATGGTATTCTGGGCGATATTTCGATTGATGCGGCCAGCGTCAGCGACCCGGTGCTGATCCGTGGTGATGGGCAGGTGCTCTATACCATCGCGTCCGTGGTCGATGACACCGAGATGGGCGTTACTGATGTGGTGCGCGGATCGGATCATGTGACCAATACAGCGACACAAATTCAGATCATGCAGGCGCTCGGGGCAGAGCCGCCGCGCTTTGCGCATCATTCGCTGCTGACGGGTCCGCAGGGCGAAGCACTGAGCAAGCGGTTGGGAACACTGGCGTTGCGCGATCTGCGCGAACGCGGTGTGCAGCCGATGGCGCTGTTGAGCCTGCTGGCGCGGCTGGGCTCAAGCGATCCGGTGGAATTGCGTAGCAGTCTTGATGAGCTGATCGAAGGGTTTGATATATCCCGCTTTGGCAGTGCACCAACCAAATTCGACGTCGAAGATCTGTTCCCCTTGACCGGTCACTATCTGCAGGGTTTGCCGTTGTCGGACGTTCGCGGCGCAGTCTCTGCCGCTGGTGTGCCGGATGATCTTGCCGAAGCCTTCTGGCTGATGGCGCGGGACAATATCACCACGCTGGGTGATCTTGAGAAATGGTGGACCCTGTGTAGGGACGGTGCCGAGCCTCTGATCGCGCATGAAGACCGCGAGTTTGTCGCGCAGGCCATGTCGCTGTTGCCAGAAGCACCATATCATGCGGAAACGTGGAGCACTTGGACCGGTGCTGTAAAGGCGGCGACGGGGCGCAAGGGCAAAGGCTTGTTCATGCCGCTGCGCAAGGCGGTGACAGGGCTTGAGCGCGGACCGGAAATGGCGGCACTGATGCCGTTGATGCAAGTGGTACGCGCGCGGACCTGATCAGCCGTTCGTTTGTGCTGTGTCTGAGGGAGCCTCCGGCGGGAGTATTTCACCAAAGCTGAAGCGCTGCTCGTTTCAGCCTTTTGGTGGGGCGACAATACGGGCGTTCAGTGCGGCGAGGCGGTCGTCGACAAAGCCGCTTTGATCTGCGGTCAGTTGCTGGCGGCGCGGATAACGTGGGGCTCTGCGGTCGTCGAGAATGGGAGAATCCCAGCCCGTCGTCGTGGCAAAGAAACGATCTGCGCCAGCTTCGCCAAATTCGCGCAGATAGCCCTGGATCACCACATCGAGATAGCTGAGCAGGATCGGATAGCGGTCAGTTGGCGCGGTGTGCCGGGATTCCGGAACGGCATAGACGGCGACTTCGATGGGCTTGCTGACGGGGTGGTTAACCGATCCTGTGGCTGGAAGTCGGTCATAGGCCCATTCACGTTGATCCAATGCGTCCCAGTCGGCACCGGGCACATGGGCAATCAACCCATCAATTTCTGTTCCGGGCGCAGGTATGGCCGTTAGGAAGGCGACCGGGCGAAAATCGGTGTGACGCCAGGCGCGGCACCAACCGCTCAGCCGGGCAGGGTGGGGATCCGTGAAGTCGTGCGTCGCCCGGTTCACGAGGCTACCATATCCGAAAAAATAGGGTTCTGCCGTCATTCGGTTATGCCTTGCCGCAATTGATGTATGTCAAACCGTCTTTTCGCGCGATGTGCGACAAGTTGCAATCCGAACCATTCGGGGAGCATGTCTATGAGGATTACCAAGAGAACGAATATCGCAGTCCGGCTGCTGATGTATTGTGCCGCCAACAGCGAGCGTCTGGTCACCAAGACCGAGATTGCGGACTGTTGCAAAGTGTCGGAGAACCATCTGGCGCAAGTGATCAATCAGCTGAGTCAGCTCAGATATCTGCATACGCAGCGCGGTCGCAATGGCGGCATGACGCTTGGGCGCGAGGCCGAGAAAATCCGGATCGGCGATGTGTTTCGCGATATCGAAGGCGAGCCTCCGATCACGGAATGTTTTGCCGATGCGGACAATAGCTGCCCGCTGGTGGCGTCCTGCCGCCTGAGGCTCGCGTTGAAGGATGCGGTCACGGCATTTTATGAGAGCCTTGACGAGATCACGCTGGATGCGCTGGTGTGCGACAACACTGATCTGTTGAAAATCTTGCAACCGGTCAGCTGTTCACGCTGACTATTCGCGTCCACGCAGGACTTGGGCGGGACGGCTCGCCAATGGACGCCAGGCAAAACCGAGCCCTGCCAGAAGCGTTGCCAGAATGCCGCCGATCACAATACCCAGAGCAGAGGGCCAGATCACGGTGAAGCGGGTATCCATGATGAAATGGCTGACCGCCCATCCCCCTGCGATGCCTGCCGCGAGCGCGACACCGCCTGCAGCTGCACCAAGGATGGCAGCGCGTAAGGCAAAGCTGGCGAGGATGCGGGCCCGTGCTGCGCCCAGCGTTTTCAGCAACGCTGCTTCGTAGGTGCGGGCCTGTTCGCCGGCCGCGGCAGCACCGATCAGGACGAGGAAGCCGGTCAACAGCGTCGCTGCGGCGCCATAGGATGTCGCCGCAGCCAATCCTGCAAGGACGTCCGAGGCACGATCAATGGCATCGCGCACGCGGATGGCTGTGATGTTGGGATAAGCGTTGGCAAGGTCGCGGAGAATCTGTGTTTCCGCGTCTTCTTCGGCGTAGACCGTCGCGATGAAGCTGTGCGGCGCCCCGGCCAGTGCCGATGGGCTCATCGACAGGACAAAGCCAAGGCCCCCGGTCGAAAAGTCCACTTCGCGAAAGCTGGCAATGGTGGCGGTGATATCACGGCCCAGAATGTTGACTGTCAGCGTGTCGCCAAGGTTCAGGCCCAGCTCGGCGGCCTCTTCTGCAGCAAAGCTGATCAGGGGTGGGCCATCGTAGTCGGCTGGCCACCATTCTCCGGCGACGAGTCGCGTGTTCTCCGGCATTTCGGCGGCGTATGTCAGGCCACGATCGCCTTCTACGACCCAATGCCCCGGCGCGACCTCTTGAGCGGGTTTGTCGTTGATCTTGGTGACGACACCGCGCAGCATCGGTGCGGTTTCCACGCGGCTTACGGCGGGGTCTGTTGCAAGACGCTCGGTGAAGCCGTCGATCTGATCCTGTTGGATATCAACGAAGAAATAGGATGGTGCAATTTCGGGCAGGTTTCCGGAAATGGCGTTGCGCAGGTTGCCATCGATCTGCCCGACCGCTGCGAGGACCGACAGGCCAAGGCCGAGCGACAGAACAACCGAAGTTGCGCCTTCGCCGGGGCCGGAGATTGCGGACAACGCCCATCGCAGCGACGGTCGTCCGCGCGCGATGTTGCCGCCGCGCCGCGCGAGTGCGCGGATCAGTACGGCGGAGATCGCCAAGAGGGTCAAGGCAAAGGCGAGCCCGCCGGTGGTCCACAGTGTCAGTCGCGCGGTCCCACTGAACCATGCGGCAAGGCCAATCAATGTGGCAAGGCCGACGCCAAGTGCGATCAGGTATCGGAGCGGCGGCAGCAATCTGGCAGACCCGAGGGCATCGCGGAACAGGGTTGCGGCACGGACCTCTTCGGTGCGGGCCAATGGCCAGAGGGTGAAGATCAACGCCGTCAGTAGCCCATAAATTCCGGCCTCTGCGAGGGGTGCGGGATAAATGGTAAAGGCTGCGGGAATTGGGAGTTGTGCCTCGATCAGGGGAGCAACGAGGATTGGTACCATTGCGCCGAGGATCAGGCCAAAGGTGATCCCCACAATCGACAGCAGGCCGATTTGCAGAAAATAGGTCTGAAAGATCGTCGCCCGGTCCGCTCCAAGTGTGCGCAGTGTCGCGATCACGCTGGTCTTGCCGACAAGATAGGCGCGGACTGCGGCAGATACACCGACACCGCCGACGGCAAGCCCAGACAGGCCGACAAGAACGAGGAATGAGCCCAGACGGCTCACGAACTCCGCAACGCCCGGTGCGCCGTTGCGGGCGTCGGACCATCGCAGCCCCGAATTCTCGAAACGGGCGCGGGCCTCGGTGGCGAGCGTGTCGAGATCGCTGTCAGGGGGGAGGGTGAGACGGTATTTGGTTGAAAAGAGCGAACCGGGCGCCAAGAGGCCCGAGTCCGCCAATGCTTCGGTGGCGACCAGCGTTCTGGGGCCAAGTCCGAACCCTTCGGATGCACCATCGGGTTCATGCACCAGCGTGCCCATCAGCACGAAGTCTTGCGTGCCAAGGCGGAACGTATCATCGGCGACAAGGCCGAGACGGTCCATCAATACCCGGTCCATGACCGCACCGGGCAGGCCTTCGCGCCCGGCGAGAGCCTGATCGAGAGATATGTCGGGGGACAGGCGCGCGGTGCCGATCAGGGGATAGGCGTCATCGACGGCCTTGACCTGTGTCAGGCCGCGCTCGGTTTCGCCATCACGCGACACGACCGCCATGGACCGGAAATCGACAATCTCGGATATTTCAGTGGCCGTGTCCCGCATCCAGAGGCGCTCGTCATCAGAGGCAAAGCGATAGGTGAACCTCATCTGGGCATCGCCACCCAAGAGCGCAGCCCCTTCGCGGGTCAGCCCGGCCTCGATAGAGGCGCGGATCGTGCCGATGGCGGCAATCGCGGCGACCCCAAGCGTCAGACAGGCGAGAAAGATGCGGAAACCATGCAACCCGCCGCGCAGTTCGCGCCGGGCAAAGCGCGAGGCGAGGCGCAGACTCATTCCGCCGCCTTTCGGTCAGCCTGTGGCGTGATGTAGCCGTCGCGCAGGCGGATCACTCGGTCACAGCGCGCGGCGAGTTCGTTGGAGTGGGTCACGAGTATCAGCGTCGCGCCATGCCGATCACGCAAGCCGAACAACAGGTCCATGATCGCGGCGCCGTTGGCCTCGTCCAGATTGCCGGTGGGTTCGTCTGCCAACAGAATATGAGGGCGCGGGGCAGAGGCACGGGCGAGGGCCACACGTTGCTGCTCGCCGCCCGACATCTGGGCTGGATAGTGATTGGCGCGACTGGCGAGACCCACTGTTTCCAGTTCGGCCGCGGCACGGTCAAAGGCATCTTTTGCACCGGCCAGTTCAAGCGGCGTGGCGACATTTTCGAGCGCAGTCATGGTGGGGATCAGATGAAAAGACTGAAACACCACGCCCATGTGATCACGGCGGAACCGGGCCAGCGCATCTTCGTCCATTGTGGTCAGGTCGTGCCCGAGCGCGGTGATCGATCCGGAACTGGCTTTTTCGAGACCACCCATCAACATCAGAAGCGAAGATTTGCCCGATCCGGATGGTCCGATCAGGCCGAGCGTTTCCCCTCGGTTCACGTCCAGAGAAATTGAGTGCAGGATATCGACGGGCCCGGCATTGCCATTCAGCGACAAAGAGGCATCTTTGAGAGAGAGGATTGGCTCGGTCATGGGCCCCGGTTCATTAGGTGTAATAGATGGCATATGGAGTATTTGGAGAAATACGCAAGGTCTTGGCTGGCATTGTATTACCGGTTTACGGGATTGTGGCCAATGCCGAGCCGGTGACCATTGCTGCACTGGGGGACAGCTTGACCCAGGGATACGGGCTGATGCAACAGGACGGCTTTGTGCCACAGTTGCAGGCGTGGCTGACTGCCAATGGCGCGGATGCGGTGATGATCAATGCGGGCGTTTCGGGCGATACGACCGCTGGCGGCGCATCGCGTGTGGCGTGGACGCTGACGCCCGATGTAGATGGGATGATTGTGGCACTGGGCGGCAACGACCTGCTGCGCGGGATTGCGCCGGAGGTGAGCAGGAGCAATCTCGACAAGATCCTTGCGGCTTCGTCGCAGGCCAACGTGAATGTCTTGCTGATCGGGATGCAGGCACCGGGCAACTATGGCCCCGAGTACAAGGCAACTTTTGACGCAATCTATCCGGATCTGGCCGAGCAATATGGTGCGCTGTACGAGCAAAACTTTTTCGCGGGCATTGCCGGTGAAACCTCTGATCCGGCAGAGATGCAAACCTATATGCAGGACGACGGAATACACCCCAATCCGGAGGGTGTGCAGCGGATCGTCGAGGTGATCGGACCACGTGTTCTTGATCTGATCGATCGA
This sequence comes from Sedimentitalea sp., assembly GCF_039973035.1. Lineage (NCBI taxonomy): Bacteria > Pseudomonadati > Pseudomonadota > Alphaproteobacteria > Rhodobacterales > Paracoccaceae > Sedimentitalea > Sedimentitalea sp. The sequence continues at coordinate 3,959 of NZ_JBDWLR010000087.1, read as the reverse complement.
ATCGGGATTGCGAACTAGGCGATGCCGGGCCGGGTTTTCCTGACCGAACCACCCAAAGCAATCGCCGCGACGTTTGGTCAAGAGGTCACGCCCATCGCCGATGAGAAACCCCGATACAATATCGCACCGGGGCAAGATGTCGTTACACTGACCGAGGCAGGCCTGACCCGGATGCGGTGGGGGATGATTCCCGTAGGGCGGGTCAATGCAAGGGGACGGCCTGTGATGGAAACCATCGTCAATGCGCGTTCGGAAACCGTGTTTGACAAAACCGCGTTTGCCGGTGTCGGACGCGCGGTTTTGCCCGTCAATGGTTGGTACGAATGGACAGGAGAGAAGCGGCGCAAGACCGCTTGGCGGATTACGCCGAAGGCCGGAGGTCTGCTTTGTTTTGCAGCAATCAATGATGTCTGGAAGGCGCCAGGCGGGCAGAAACTGCACCAGATTGCGACCGTGACCTGCGAGCCCTCTGGGGACGTGCGAGGTGTTCACCATCGCATGGCCGTAGTCCTCGAGCCAGCGCAGGTGTCGATCTGGTTGCGCGCGCCAGAGGATGAATTGAAGGAGTTGATGCGCCCATGGCCCGATGGGCGGCTTGCGATTGAACCAGCGACGGATGTCAACTGGGACGCGCCCTGACACCGGGTGCTTGATCTTGAACCTGAAACCTCGGCTTCAGGAAGATCAAGTTAGCGGCAAACAGACGTTCATGCGTGTTTCAGGAGCGGGTCGGCAATCACCAGAGCAAAGGCACCTGATTTGCGCCACTTGGGTCAAAGCACTGTGACGACCGTGCCGATGGGAACCCGCTGATACAGATCAATCACGTGATCGTTCAGCATCCGGATACAGCCGTTTGACGCAGAATGACCGATCGTCTCGGGTTGCGTCGTTCCGTGGATGCGGAAATAGGTATCGACACCGTTCTGGAACAGGTACAGCGCGCGGGCGCCCAGTGGGTTGTCTGGCCCCCCCGGTTGCACATAGTCATTACCCTTGAAGCGACCATAGGTCTGGGGGCTGCGTTCGATCATCTCATCCGTCGGACGCCAGGTCGGCCATTCTTTCTTGACGTCGATTGTAGCTGTGCCGGTGAATTCAAGGCCCGCTTTGCCAACCCCAACGCCATAACGGATCGCCTTGCGCGGTTCAGTCACGAAATAGAGATAATAGGAGCGTGGCAGGATCAGCATCTGCCCGGGCTGGAAATCCTTCTTGATCCGTACGACTTGAGGGGTGGGATCGAAGTCTTGGTCTTGCGCAGCCGCGAGACTTGGGGCGATTGCGGCGGCCGAAGTCGTGGCGAGAAAGGATCGGCGTGTGAACATGTCGGGCCTCTGATCTTGGTACAAGTGATACTTGTTATGCATATTTGGCTGTTGTGGCGGTTGGGTCAATGGTCTGGCGGGCTTGAACGGCCCAGCGTGGCAAGGGCTGCGGCTGTGAAGGCACAGGTTGCGATCCATCCGAAAAACCAGAAACGTCCCGCCATGACGGCTTCACCGTATGAGGCGGCAAAGGCGTCCTTGCCTGCGCGGGCGAGCATGTAGGCCGCGATTGCCAGCAGGACCGATAGCACCAGCGTCGCGCCTTGGGGGAGGCGCACGCGGCCTGCGATCCATGCCAAGCCAAGGCCGATGACCAATCCGATCCAGATTACCTTGTCCGCCCAGAACGGATGCGCGCCGAGGGTTTGCGTGATGCCCGTCAACTGTGCGGCAGCGGCGGCGATCAGGGGTATGAGGATAAATATGATCTTGGACATATCTGGTCGTTTACAGCGGATCCGCGTGCAACGTGAGAGGGCTCACACACGTGTGCACCCACGCGATCACAGGTCAAACCCCATACGACCGGCGACCCAGATCATCGCGCTGTAAAGCAGGATCGTCAGAACGCAACCGAGCCCGAGAGCGACCCAGAACGACCAGCCGCGATTGAGAAGGGCAGGAATCAGCAGGAACATCGGTAGAGATGGCAACACGTACCAGAAGGTCGCGAGTGAATGTTGCGCCATGTTCAACGCATCCGGTTTGCCGCGCCAGAGCCAGATCATCCCCAGAACCGAGATCAACGGCAACGAGGCGATCAGCGCACCAAGTGCGGGTTGCCGTTTGGCGACCTCGGACACGATGGCGATGATCAGGCCCGAAAGCAGCGCCTTGGTCAGGAAATACCACATGTAACGACTGTGCCGCTTTGACGGTCGCGTGGCAATCATCCGTTGGGCGCATGAAAAAAGGCGGGCCAAAGCCCGCCTTTCCAAAATCTCTCCGGTTGGTAACCGGTATCAGGCGAGCGCCAGGTTTGTTGCGCTCTCGCGGCCATCGCGGCCTGCTTCGATGTCGAAGGTCACTTTCTGGTTGTCGGCCAGACCGGTCAGGCCTGCGCGTTCAACAGCAGAAATGTGGACGAATACGTCCTTTGCGCCACCATCGGGTGCGATGAAGCCGAAGCCTTTAGTAGAATTGAACCATTTCACGGTGCCAGTGGCCATATCCGTGGTCTCCTGTTTTAGTTTGCTGTCCGCGGAAGTGCGACAGCCCGGCGTGGTTGGTCTGGATCGAAGACTGGCCGGCCTATAGAGGGAGACAGTGGGTCGAAAAAGATAACGTTAGCGTTTTGGCGTATCGCATTTCGTCCTTCATCACGCAAGAGAAATTGTCGAGCATGAGCAAGGTGGCGGGAAGGTGCCGGTCCGGGTATAGCGGTGATCGCCGGGCGCAGGCCAGCCAGCGGCGACTGCGGACTGTCTTTTTGCACGAAAAAAGTGTATGGTTGCAATATGATATCGGTAAAGAGGAGGGGACGATGACCTATATCACGATCACCACCTGGGAGATTTCCGACGGAACCGACTATGACGTTGCGATGCAGAATATTCGCGACAAGCGGATGCCTGCCTTAAAAGAACTCGGTGCGACGCGGGTAAGCGTTGTGCGCACGAGCGAGCGAACCAGTGCCGCGATCACCGAATGGCCTGATGCTGCGACTCGGGACGCGGCGGAACGGGCGATCGAGGCGGTGCGAAGCAAGATCCACGCAGAGGATTTCTCGCGAATGACCGGTGAGATGAAGGGGCAAGTCGTCGCCGAGGTTTGAGGTTTGGTAGCTAGCTGACTGATTCAATTCCGGGCTTTGCGCTTGGGTCCCAGCGGAAACGCCCCGCGTTTTCGTCGCTACCGGAGCGTGTCGGCCCTCTGCGGCCTCAATCGCTCCACGCGAACGATTGCAAGACGGCCTTCGACCCGCGGTCGGGCGCTGGAAAATTCAAACGTCGCTCTACTACGCGAACCGTCTGTAATCCTTCTTGGAGTTTGTAAGTGAATATAGTTCTGCTATGGTTTCGCTTGGGAGACCTAGATCTTCGATAGAATGGATCGGTTTCAAGCCTTTAGGGACAATTCGCCCTGTTTTTCCTGTAACGAAAATCGGCGCCAGCTCTCGAAGATACCGGACTTCCGAAAAGCCGAATTGACGGGTGTCTCTCCTCACTGATGAGAATATTGCATTAGCTCCGATATCGGACAACGCCATCAATAAGCTATCCTTCTTGTTAACAGAAGAAATCGAAAAACGGTCAATATTTCTGATCGAAGTGGCGCGAGAATCTAGAGGGTTGTTCTGAATTTTCTCAATAAATGATAGCAATGAGCTATACTGTTGCTCGCGTGCTTCCAACTGGATGCGTGTTTGCTTTGCTGGTATCTGAAAGGCCCCCATCGCGTCGCCAATTCGTTCCAGTTGGTATTGCATGACCTTGTTGTAGTAGTGTGTTGGTGTGGTTTTCGCTGAGGCAAGGTAATTTAAAAGACTAAGTGTCACATCCCGGACGATAGTATGGCTGTTTCTCAAACAATTCCGGCTTGAGTTTGTGCCAGTCCTTCATGGCTTGCAAGGGCGTTTTGCTGCCTAATGCTGACTGCGGAAGCTGCTGGTTGTAAAGCCAAACGTAGCGA